>PMLN01000179.1:2846-8144 GCA_003158885.1 Anaerolineae bacterium | reverse complement strand
TTTTACCACCATCTTCTTCGACCTCGACGACACGCTCTACCCGGCCTCCTGCGGCCTGTGGCCTGCTATCAAGGAACGGATGAATTCCTACATGGGCGAGCGCATGGGCATTCCGTCCAATCAGATCCCGCGCTTGCGTGAAAAATATTTTCGCGAGTATGGCACCACCCTGCGCGGCTTGCAGGCCTACCACAAGGTGGATGTTCAGGATTATCTGGCCTACGTTCATGACCTGCCTTTGAAGGAATATCTGCACCCGGATCCGGTTCAACAAAAAGTGCTCGCTTCCCTTCCGACCCGCAACCTGATCTTTACCAATGCCGATATGCCTCACGCCCGGCGCGTCCTGCGCCAGTTGCAGATCGAGGAATATTTTGCGGATATCGTGGATGTCAATCGCATGGATCCATACTGCAAGCCCAGTCCGGAAGCCTTTAAGATTGCATTGAATATCGCTTGTGAAAGCGATCCGTCGAAGTGCATGATGATCGATGATTTGCGGCACACCACGCGCGCCGCAAAGGATTTCGGTTTGTATGCGATCTTGTATGGTTACCCCAGGGGCGCCTCCGCTGCCGATCTGGATGCAGACGCGCGGTTCGATGATTGGCCTCAATTATCCGCTTTATTGAATGGGAGTTGACCATGAATTCAACGGCAATCCTGGTGGTCTTATTGATCCTCGTTCTTGTGATTCTGGCCGGTAATACCCTGATCGCGGTGGCTTTCCTGCGCGGTAGAAAGGATAATTTCAAGGGCCTGCGCGGTCGTGATCAGGCGGCCATGGATGAACTTCACCGGCGCGTGCAGGAAATTTCCAAAAAGAAGGATTGATTTGACAAACCGTTTATAATCTTCCTACAAATTCTCAACAAGGGTTTCATCATTTTTTAATCCCGGCATGATAAGGTTTACCCAAGATAAATGGCAACGGAGGAGTTCGTGACGAAAATCTTAAAAGTTATTCTGTTCGTTCTGGTCGGTGCTGCACTTTTGCTGGGCGGCTTTTCCGGCGGATTTGTGGTGGGACATATGTTTCCGTTTACCGGGTTACCCTCGGCCCTGTCCGGCGTTCCCACGGTCTCACCAGATGCGCAGGCGGCCACCCCGCAGGATTTGCAAACCTTGTTCAAACCGTTCTGGGAAGCATGGCAGCTCATTCACACTAATTACGTCGACCAGCCGGTGGATGATACCAAGCTGCTGGAAGGCGCTATTACAGGCATGGTTCAATCGCTGGGTGACGCGCACAGCGAATATATGAATCCGCAGTTTTTTAAGGATGCCACCAACGAGCTTAATGGTTCTTATGAAGGCATTGGCGCCTATGTGGATACCAGTGGAACGGTCCTGACCATTACCAAGCCCATCCCCGGATCTCCAGCTGAAAAGGCCGGTATACTGGCAGGCGATCAGATTATCGCAGTGGACGGCGTGGACATGACCGGTGTCAATCCGGAACAGGTACGCGCCAAGGTGATCGGTCCCGCAGGCAGCACGGTTCATTTGACCGTTCATCGCTCCGGTCAAACCGCGCCGCTTCAATTCGATATCGTACGTGCCCAGATCAACATCCCCAGTGTGAGCGGTAAGATGCTGGATAACGGCATTGCCTATGTTCAAGTCATGGACTTCGGCGCGACCACGACCGGTGAGTTGAAAACCACCCTGACCACTCTGCTGGCTCAAAATCCCAAAGGTCTCATTCTTGACCTGCGTGACAATCCCGGCGGTTACCTGGATACGGCCGTGCAAGTGGTCTCACAATTTGTGGATCACGGCGCGGTGGTCTACGAACAGACCGGCGATGGTAAGAAAAAAGAATACGATGCCCAAGCCGGTGGGTTGGCGCTCAAGATTCCGATGGTTGTGCTTATCAACAGCAACAGCGCCTCCGCCTCGGAAATTACGGCAGGCGCACTGCAGGACGATGGCCGCGCCAAACTGATCGGCGTGGTTTCGTATGGCAAAGGTTCCGTGCAGGTTCGTGTTCCGCTCTCGAATAACGAAGGCGCCGTGGCGATCACCATTGCCCACTGGCTGACCCCCAAAGGCACGCTAATTGACAAGAAGGGTCTCACGCCGGATATTTATGTGCCGATGAGCAATGCGGATATCAATGCCGGGCGCGACCCCCAACTGGATGTGGCCTCGCAAACTTTGCTGGACATGGTCAACGGAACTCCTATTCCGACTTCTATGCCGACTCCTATGCCGACGGCTAGTATCCCGGCATCCTCATCACCATTGCCTACGCCATCACCTACATTACCATCGCCATCTCCCTCACCATCGCCGTCCCCCTCACCATCACCCTCACCCACATCACCATCGCCTGCTATTGTGGAATGTCCACTAGCTATGGCTTCCCGTTTAACACCAGGCCAATCTGCCAAGGTAATGGCTCCTCTATACTTACGCTCGTCACCTGGAATTCAGAATAATTGGCTTGGAACTATTCAAGAAGGAACAATCGTAGAAATCCTGGGAAATCCTGCTTGCATTCCATTTGCTGATGGCGCCTATGTCTGGTGGCAAGTGAAATTAGCTGATGGTACTATTGGCTGGTCTGCGGAAGGAACACTCTCGGGAAAATTCTACTTCCTTGAACCCGTAAAATAACAACATGCTTATCAGCTGCGATATATCGCTTTCTGGAGATAAAAATGTTCTTTTTCGATCCAACGTATCTATGCTTCATGGCGCCGGCATTCATCCTGATGATGCTGACCTCCTGGTATGTCAAATCGGCTTATAAAAAATGGGGCCGCGTTCGTGTGCGCAGCGGTCTGACCGGCGCACAAGCCGCCCAACGGCTCATTTCGAGCGGCGGACTGTATGGCGTTCAAATTCAGGGTATTCGCGGCGAATTGACCGACAACTACGATCCGCGCACGAAGGTTCTGAATCTTTCTCAAACCGTGGCGAATGTGCCCTCTGTGGCGGCGGTAGCCGTAGCTGCGCATGAGCTTGGCCACGCCATGCAGGATTCGGAGGGTTACTTTCCCCTGCGTTTCCGCGCCGCCCTTGTGCCGGCTGTGAACATCGGCTCCTGGCTGGGATGGATCATGATCATGGCGGGCATCGTTTTGACCACCATGCTGAATGCCTCCTCCCTGGGCATCCAGATTGCGTGGCTGGGCGTGTTGGTCTTTTCCGGCGGAGCCATCTTTGCACTGGCCACCCTGCCGGTGGAATTAAACGCTTCGGCGCGCGCCAAACGCCTTTTGGCGGAGACCGGTATCATCGCTGGCCAGGATGAAATCGCGGGTGTGAATAAGGTTCTCAACGCCGCCGCGCTGACGTACGTTGCCGGGCTGGCATCGGCCCTTCTCCAATTGCTTTACTTTGTGAGTATGGTCAGTGGGCTGGGTGGACGACGGAGAAGCTGAAGGAACCCCGCTATAACATAACGATTCACCGCCTGCAGGCCATTCCCTGCAGGCGGTTTTGTGTATAATCACTATTATGCGAAAATTCGTCATCGTGGTGGTCTTATTTCTGGGGATCACATTTGTTGTTCTCTACTTTTCGCAGCTTGAACAGATCCTTGCCACCCTTCAACGTGCAAATCCGTGGTATCTTGCCCTTGCCATGGTTATCCAGGCCATCTGGTTTGCCGTTGTCGGCCTGACCTATCAATCCATCTATTCACTGCTGGGACTCAAGGAAAGCCGCCGTCACATGATTCTGTTGGCGGTCGCCGCCAACTTCGTCAACGTGGTCACCACCAGCGCGGGGGTCGGCGGCATGGCGTTATTTATCAATGATGGATCGCATCGCGGGCAATCCTCCGGCCGGGTCACTGTGGCGGGTGCGCTTTATCTGCTCATTGACGAAGCGGCCTTCCTGTGTGTTCTGGCGCTCGGCACGGTCATCCTGGCGCGCCGCAATCGTCTGAGCGATGGTGATATCGCCGCAGCCTTGACCTTGTTGGCGATTGCCTGTGTGCTTGCTATTTTCCTTTATCTTGGGTATCGTTCTGCGGAATTATTGGGGAAGGTGCTGGCCTGGCTGGCGCGCCTCATTAATTCGATTTTGCGGCCTTTCCTGCGCCGCGCATACTTGAGCGAAGAACGTGCCCACAGCTTTGCTGCGGAAATTGCCGAGGGGCTTTCGGCCTTGCCGAAGAAGCCCACTTCTTTGATTCCTCCTCTATTACTTTCGCTGCTTGGAAAAATATTGTTGATGGGCGTATTGACCTGNNTGCGGGTAACATGGAACATGGCGGTTCTTGTCACTCTTGCCTATCGCGGCGTGACGTTTTGGCTGCCCTTGTTGGTAGGAATTGGGGCGTTCCGATTGATCAATTCAAGAAAATCCAAAGATGTTTCCACAGCAGGATAAGCATCTCGAAGGTTGGCTGTGAAGCCACCCTCGCCCGCCATAACCCAATAGCCATGGCCCAACAACCATGTTCCATGAACCACTTACCATTCACCAATTACCATTCCCTATTCTCCATTCACCAATTCCCACATTAAGATTGAAGTCAAAGATCATGTCCCTCGATTCTCTCATTCGACTTTGGCACACAAATCCAGATACTGCCCCGAATTTTTCCATCTGGCGGACAACCCCTGCACGTCCCGCACAGACGCATCCTTTCCCGGACGATCTGCCCGCCGCGCTTCGGGAAACGTTGTCTCAGCGCGGGATCGTTTCCCTTTACGATCATCAACTGGAGGCTTGGAATTTCATACGCGCCGGTGAAAATATTGTCCTTGCCACCGGCACCGCCAGCGGCAAGACACTGGCTTATAACCTGCCGGTCATCGCCTCACTGCTTGCCGATATGGAGGCCCGCGCCCTCTATCTTTTTCCGACAAAGGCATTGGCGCAGGATCAACTTTCGGGTCTTCATCAATTGCAGTCTTCGATCACAAACCTGGAAGCTGCCATCTATGACGGGGACACGCCTCCGTCGCAGCGCGCCTCGATCCGCAGGAATGCGCGCATCATCCTGAGCAATCCCGATATGCTTCACACCGGAATTCTGCCTCATCACACCAACTGGTCTGACTTCTTCCAGAACTTGCGCTTTGTGGTCATTGACGAAATGCATACGTATCGGGGCGTGTTCGGTTCGCATATCGCTAATGTCATTCGCCGGCTCAAACGCGTCGCAGGATTCTATGGCGCCGCGCCGCAGTTCATTCTTACATCCGCAACCATTGGCAACCCCAGGGAACTTGCCGGACGATTGATCGAGTCGCCCGTTGAGTTGATCGATCATGACGCTTCCTCGCGCGGCGAACGATACTTCCTCCTGTATAACCCGCCCGTCATTGACGAATC
>PMLN01000179.1:0-2815 GCA_003158885.1 Anaerolineae bacterium | reverse complement strand
ATCGCCTCTGCACCCCTCTCCCGCTTTTGGGAGAGGGTCGCGCAGCACGCCGCAGGCGAACGGGGGTGAGGGTGTTCGTGGTTATCGTTCTGGCTATCTGCCAAACCAGCGACGCGAGATCGAAAAGGGCTTGCGGGATGGAAGCGTGCGCGTCGTGGTGGCAACGAACGCCCTGGAACTGGGAATCGATATCGGCGGGCTGGGCGCGGCGCTGCTTGTCGGGTATCCCGGCTCCATCGCAAGCGTTTACCAGCAAGCCGGGCGGGCGGGACGTGGCGAAGCGCCCGCGCTATCGGTGCTGGTTGCAACCGCGAGTCCGCTCGATCAATTCCTCGCCCATCACCCCGATTATTTCCTGGGTCAATCGCCCGAACAGGGGCTGATCAATGCCGATCATTTATTGATACTTCTCAACCACCTGCGCTGCGCCATGTTCGAACTGCCTTTTCAGGCCGGCGAAACGTTCGGATCACTCGCTGCCGGGAAGGTAAAAGAGTTCCTCGACTTTCTCACTTCAAACCAGGAAGCACATTTCTCGCAGGAGAAATATTTCTGGATGTCCGATTCGTATCCGGCCGCGAACGTTTCGCTGCGCACTGCCTCGCCCCGGAATGTGATTTTACAGACCGCTGAAACCTCCGATAGCGCGCCGCAGGTCATCGGTGAAGTGGACCTCGCCAGTGCCTATTGGATGGTGCATCCTCGTGCGATTTATATTCACGAAGGCCAGCAGTATTTTGTCCATGAACTGAACCTGGAAAAGAACCTCGCCACGCTCACTGCGGTCGCGCTTGATTACTATACTGAGCCGCAGAATCAAACCGAGATTCAAATTCTTTCAAGCAGTGCTCAAGCCGCCGTCCGCGGCGGCTATGGCTGGGGCGAAATTCAGGTGACCACCCAGGTGGTCGGCTTCAAGAAACTGCGCTGGCTGACGCGCGAGAATCTCGGCGAAGAACCGCTCGACCTGCCGCCGACCGAATTGCAGACCACCGGTTTTTGGCTTTCGCTTTCTGATGCAACGATTGAGACTCTGCGTGCCAGCGGAGCCTGGACCAATGATGCCAACGCTTATGGACCCGATTGGCCGCGCATCCGCCTCGCTGTGCGAACGCGTGACGGGTTCCGCTGCCAGGTCTGCGGCGCGCTGGAAAGCGGACGCGAACACGATGTGCATCACAAGATCCCATTTCGTGTGTTTAAAGGGAGTGCGAAGTCTCCTGACTTCGCGACTCAATCTGGAGATTTGGCTCTTCAGCAGGCAAATCGACTCGATAATCTCATCACGCTTTGTCCATCTTGTCATCATAAGGCGGAACAGAATGTCCGTATTCGTTCGGGCTTGGCTGGGTTGGCCTATGCCTTGAGTCAACTGGCTCCCTTGTTCCTGATGTGCGATCCCGGCGACCTCGGCGTTCATACCGACGCGGCGGGGACAGTCCTCGGTCAGCCCTCGATTGTTATTTATGACCAGGTTCCTGCGGGTATCGGGTTCAGTCAAAAGCTGTACGAGATTCATGCTGAATTGATCGCGCGCACGTTGGAATTGGTGGGTGAATGTGGATGCCAGGATGGCTGCCCCTCCTGTGTGGGACCGGGCGGTGAGAACGGTTATGGAGGTAGGCAGGAGACGATTGCAATTTTGAAGGAATTGAGATNNNNGTAAATGGAGCATGAACCGTCGGCAAAAGCGTCCGAACTGGTTCTTCATCACGATTCTTTTGTTATTGATCGCCGGTTTTACATACATAGATCGTTTCATTATCCCAACGGTTCAATCGCCGTTTGTGCCGACCGCCACCTCCACGCCCCCGCCCGAAGCGTATATTACCCAGGCGCAGGATCTTTTTAAACAGGGCAAATTGTCGCAGGCCATTGACGCGTATAAGCAGGCGCAGGCCCTCAAGCCGAANNGCGGTCAAACGCGCCCTGGAATTGGATCCGAACAACGCCGATGCACACGCCTATTACTCGGAAATCCTCATTGATGAGTATCTGACCGGCAGCGGAACGATAACCGATGTTCTTAATACTGCGATTACCGAATCGAAAACGGCTCTGTCTTTGTCGCCTGATTCCCTCGAGTCGCATCGCGCCCGCGGTTATGTTTTTGAGGCCACCGGCAACTACGAAGAGGCCATCCGTGAATATCAAGCGGCGGACGCCATCAATGACAACATCGAAGACGTGCATGTTCAGCTGGGGAGTAACTATCGCGCCTTGGGCTCCTACGATAAAGCTGTGGAAGAGTTCACGAAAGCCAACACCTTGAACCCAACCGATCCCAGCCCGGACCTGTACATCTCACGCACGTATGCCCAGGTGGGCGATTACTCCAAAGCCGTACAGTATGCAGAAAGTGCCGTGAAGGCCTCCCCCTCGGATCCCAATTTGATCGGCAATCTCGGCGTCATGTATTATCACAACATAGATTGGCCGGATGCGGTCAAGGAATTGGCATTGGTGGTCAATGGAGGCACATCGGATGACGGTCAGAAGATCACGGCGCTTCAGTTCACCACCGATACACACGTTACCGAATATTATTTTACGTACGCATTGGTGCTTGCTCACCTGAACCGTTGTGGCGAGGCCTTGCGAATTGCGCAGTTGGTTCAATCCCGCGTCCCGTCGAACGATACCGCCATGACGAATGCCGCTGCCGCTATCCAGATTTGCCAGAAGAATCTCGCCTCGTCTCCCACTCCGCCGGCTTCGGCCGCGACTTTGGAGGGAACCTTCACGCCGGTACCGCCTTCTGTAACCCCCACGCCATGAATATCCCTCCGCGCCGTCCCATTTATAACCGCCGCAC
>PMLN01000399.1:8630-8753 GCA_003158885.1 Anaerolineae bacterium | reverse complement strand
TCAGGCAATTTTGAAATTGCTTCAACGCGGCCTGGCTTATGAAGGTTACACGGTGGACATGTCCACCGACGGCCGCACCGGTTTGATTTTAGCGCGCGATCACACTCCCGATCTGGTTATTCT
>PMLN01000399.1:3309-8592 GCA_003158885.1 Anaerolineae bacterium | reverse complement strand
ATGGTCAAGCCCTTCAACCTCGACGAATTGCTGGCGCGTGTGCGTGCCCTTCTGCGCCGCACCCAGCCCGAGCGTGTGCCCGTGCTGAAGTTCGCCGATTTGACCCTCGATACCGGCTCGCGCCAGGCGGCGCGCGGCAATCGCCTCGTATCCCTCACGGCCAAGGAATACGAATTGCTGGAGTTGTTCCTGCGCCATCCCAAGCAGGTCTTGACCCGCGAAGTGATCTTTGACCGCGTTTGGGGTTATGACTTCGGTGGTGAGAGCAACGTCTTGGAAGTGTACATTCGCTACCTGCGCCAGAAACTCGAAGCCGAGCAAGAACCGCGCTTGATCCATACCGTGCGCGGCGTCGGTTACGTCATGCGCGAAAACCCGTAGTTCGATCCCAGATACTAGAGAGAAGAGATTAGAGATTGGGTAATGAGGTTATTGATATTGCCGATCATCAAGCGTAATTCCTAGCTCTTCCTCCCTACTCCCTACTCTCTACTCTCTACTCTCTAATCCCTAATTTCCCGTGTCCCTCCGCCTGCGCCTGACCCTTCTTTATTCCACGCTGATGGGGGGTATCATTTTAACCTTCGGCGCGGCCGTTTATGTTATCCTCACCATCCTCATGCTCAATCAGGCCGATGCCATCCTGGCCAACACCGCGCGCCAGGTCATGAGCGTGACGCACGTCAACGCCCAGGCGCAGATTGATATATTTACCCTGCCGCCTCTGGACATGGCCAGCAACGTTTATGTTCAGTTGTGGGGCCAGGATGGCAAGATCAAGTCTGCTTCGGCGGCGATTGCCGGTATGACCGCTTCCCTCGACCCAACCGGCCTCAAGTCTGCCGAGCCTGTCTATCGCGAAAATACCCTTCAAAACGTTCACCTGCGCGTCCTGAGCATCCCCTTGCGCGCCGGCGCTCACAGCATCGGCATATTACAAGTGGCTACCACGTTGAATGTGGCGGATGCCACCCGGCGGGATTTGCTGGATGTGCTCTTTGTCGCCACCCTCATCTCCATCCTGCTGGCCGGCGCAGGTTCATGGTTTGTGCTTGGACGCGCGCTTGCCCCGCTGGATGCGGCCACGGAGACCGCCCTGGCCATCAACCGCGCCGATGATCTTTCGCGCCGCATTCCCTATGAGGGCGTCTCCAACGATGAGATGGGCAACCTGATCGAAGCCTTCAACCAGACCCTGGAGCGCCTCGAAAATCTTTTCAATTCCCAACAGCGTTTTATCGCCGATGTCAGCCACGAGCTTCGCACCCCCCTCACCGTCGTCAAGGGCAATGTGGATTTGATGCGGCGCATGAAGCGGTTCGACGAAGAATCGCTTTCCAGCATTGACGAGGAGGCCGGACGCCTCACCCGTCTGGTGGGCGGGCTGCTGCTCCTCACCCAGGCGGATTCAGGCAAACTCACCCTGAGTAAGCAGCCCGTTGAGCTTGATACTCTCTTGCTGGAAGTCTTTCAGGAGATGCGCATCCTGGCCGGTAATAAAGTCCATCTCAAGATCGCCGAAATCGATCAAATCCTGTTCAACGGCGACCGTGACCGTTTGAAGCAGGTCTTGCTGAATCTGGTGGCCAATGCAATTCAATACACGCCGCAGGGCGGCGACGTGATCATGGGCCTGGCGCGTATCGGCGACCAGGCGCGCATCATCGTCCGCGATACGGGGCCGGGTATCTCCGACGAGGACTTGCCCTATATCTTCGACCGCTTCTATCGCGCCGAGAAATCGCGCACCCGCTCCAATTCGCCGGGTTTTGGCTTGGGGCTTTCCATCGCCAAATGGATTGTGGAGAATCATGGGGGTACGATCAACGTGGAATCCAAGGAAGGTAAAGGCACCACCTTTGCCATTTGGCTTCCGCTTCTCAAGGATCAGACCCTGCCGCTTGGGAAGGAAAAGAAAGAAGTTCTTCCCGAGCGCAAGGCGGAAGTCTGAGTCTGGGCGATCTTTCGACTTCATCTTCTGTGTAAATTCTCTTCCCTATGGCAAGCCTAATTGCTGGTGTGCTTGCTGACATAGGTTTGCCCCTCCGGCCGCCAGCCATTCGCTGAGCCGCTGACTCGCTGCTTTCATTCCTGTGGCATCCGCATAAATGCCGCTTCCCCAATAAACATAGCGGATCGTTTCTGCAGGCCACGTCCATTCATTCAAGCCGATCAAGCCCGGCCCGCCATTATAGGCCGCCAGTGACCAAGTAATATCGTGGTTTGAACTGTCAAATACGCGCCGCAAATATGCCAGTCCGCGCAGGGCGTTGGTATCGGGATCGTATGGATCATCTGTAACGGCGAAATGATCCGGCATGACCTGGAAGAGTCCCATGGCCCCCGCCGACGAACGTGCGGACGCGTTGCCGCAGGATTCGATTTGCATGATCGTCCCGACCAGGTTTGGGTCGAGACCCGACGCGCTGCTCCAGCGCAGGATGTCTGCCTTCCAATACTGTACTTCCGGCGTGAATAAGGATGCGAGATCGTTGGATGGGGGAGTGTTACTGCCATGAATAGCCGCTGCCTGGCTGGGAATGTGAGTAGCGGCCAGGGCGATCAACGCCCCGAAGAACAATACCGATAGAGGCGGCAGCCAATAAAAAGAGGAACAGCCGCGGCCTGGTGAGTTGTAGGCCGCGGCTGTCCGCCAATGGTTATTATGACGAACGCGGGACATGGGTTCCTTTTTTGCCGGGTTGTATAACCCGCGTCGAAACTGTGTAGGTTGTAACGTTATATTTGTTTATTGTTTGCGCGGCTCGATCGAATCATGGGGAGATTGCGAGTCGAAGGATAAGTTGTGATAGGTCGGTTCAGGCAGGTCAAAGTTTGTGGGCGGGGCGGGCTTGGGCGCCGGGTGAAAATTCTGGACGGGTCGCGGCAGCGATGAGGCGGGTCGCAGGGTGGTCCCGATCGGATTGGTCGTCACCGGCCGGGATTGCTGCTGCGGATAGGGTCTTTGTTGCGGTTGCGCCTGGTAGCCGCTTGCATCTGCGGTTGAAAACAGGTTATCGCCTGCAATCGAAAACGTCCCGATGATCAACACCCGGATCAACCAGACCATGATCGCGACAAAGATCGGCACGGCCTTGGTCAAGGTGGCGTTGCTGATGACTGTACCGGCCGCTGCGCTCGAGTGGCTCACGATCGCCACCGAAACGCCCCACCAGGTCAAGGTTGCGTTGAAGCCTGCGGCCAGGAGCCATGCGCCGAACAGGTACCAGACCTCGGCCGGTTCGTCGCGGCCTTGCTGCGGTGTGAAGATGCGTGCGATACCGGCAAAGTCAATACCGCAAAAAGCAAACGCCAGGATGGTGGCCCACGGGATACCGGCGAACTTGAGATTACCCAGCACATCCGCCAGGGCGAATTGCGTGGTGCTGTAGTTGAAAATCTCGAACGCCAGCAGGGCGCAGACGATCATCAAGCCCCAGGCCGCGCCGCGGTTGATGCGCCTGCCGCGCCCGAGATTGCTGAACATGGCAGCCAGCCCATCCCCTACACTGCGTGAGTTACGGACGGTGTTCATATCTGCCTCCTTATAGGATAGATGCTGGCATTATAGAACACTTGTTCTAAGTTTGTCAAGAGGTGGGTTTTGTTTCTATGTCATTTCTTTCCATCCCTGTTCAATGTGTAGGGGCACAGCGACACGATCCTTCCTCAAACCCGTAAATCCCCCGCTGTGCCCTTGACCCCTCCTTATCTCTATTTCACCGTCCCCATTTCCTGTCTGACCGCATGATAAAGATATTCCGCCTTCAATTCACTCAGCGCATAGCACGGCGCCTTGAGATGGTTCGCCAGCATTTGCGCCAGTCCCTGGTCAAAGGCGGCGTGTTCCATGTTAATGACCACGCTCTTGACTTTCTCATGCGCGATCATTTCCGCGAAGCGATACGATTCTTCCTGCGGCGGCAGCGTGCCGATCGAAACGTTGCCGGCCCCGTCGGTCAGCACGATCAACAACGGCTCGATATCCGGGTGGCTGAATTTCTCGTGCCCTAACACATCCGCCGCCATTAGCAGTCCCGCCGAGAGCGGGGTCTTTCCGCCGACCGGAATGTCAATTAGCGCCCGCTGGGCCAGTTGAACGGAATTCGTGGGCGGCAGCACCAGTGTGGCGCGGTCTTTTTGAAAAACGATCAGCCCCACGCGGTCGCGTCGTTGGTAGGCGTCGGTCAGCAGGGAAAGGATGGCGCCTTTGGTGGCGTTCATGCGTTCCGCCACAGCCATGGACCATGAAGCGTCCACCAGGAACAATACCAGGTTCGCCACGCGTTTGACGCGTACCTTGCGCTGTAGATCGGATTTCTCGATGGCGAAAGCCAGCCGTTTGCGTTTTTCCACGCGGCGTTTCTGGAAGGGCGCCGCGGCGCGCAAGGTTGCATCGAAGGCAATATCGTCGGTCTTGTCGCCCGCCGGGCGCGCCTTGATATAGCGCCCGTGTTTGCGGTCGGTGTGGGTCAGTGAACGTCTTCCGGCGCGTTTGCGCGTCAGTTTGTCGAGGGGGGTGTTTAATTTGCGCGGCTGGAAGGTTTCGCCCGCTTTGATTTTTTGTCCGCCCTCCCACCATTTGGCGTCGGTGTGTGCGAACACATCCTGCTGCGGCATCGGCTCAGGTGTTCCCTGCTGCGGGCTTTTCTGCGTCTCATCTTCCAGCCTTAAGTTTTTTTTTCCGTGGACTGGCTTTCCTGCGATTCCGATTTGTCATCGGATTCACTCGGCACGGATTGGCCTGCCAGTTGCTGGATGCGTTCCTGCAATTGCTCGGAGGTGATCTCCGCCTGCTGGAACGGCGTGCGCTTGATGCGGTGGGGCAGGGCCAGTTCCGCCGCCAGCGCAATATCGTGGTCGTTGATCTGCGTGCGGCCTTCGAATGCGGCCTGTGCGCGTGCGGCTTTCAGGATCACCAGGTCGGCGCGATGACCGTCCACATTCAGTGAAGCGGTCAGCGCCGCGATGGATAACAGATCGCGGCTGGTGTATTTCACCTGATCCAGCAGTTCACGCGCCCGTTCGATCTGTTTCGAGATTTCACTTTCCTTTTCCAGCCAGGTTTGGCGGAACGCCTCGGGGTCCTGCTCGAACGAGATGTTGCGCTCCATGATCATCACGCGTTCGCGCGCCTCGCGGATGCCGACGATATCCACCGATAGCGCGAAGCGGTCCAGCAGTTGCGGGCGCAGTTCGCCTTCTTCCGGGTTCATGGTTCCGACCAGGATGAAGCGGGCGGGATGCGAGAAGGAGATACCTTCGCGTTCGACCACATTGACT
>PMLN01000399.1:197-3273 GCA_003158885.1 Anaerolineae bacterium | reverse complement strand
TCTTCGGTCGCGGAAACAGGCAGGTTGACAAAGGGTGTTTTCCGCTGGTGGAACGGCAGTTTGTTATTGTTCGCTGCAAAACGTTCCTTGCATTCGGTGCACCAGGTGGTCGGCTTGTCGGGATCGCACCCGAAGCGGCAGTCTTCCACGACTTTGACTTGCGGCAGCAAGGCGGCCAGTGCGCGCGCGGCAGTTGATTTCGCGGTGCCGCGTTCGCCGCGGATCAATACGCCTCCGATGCGGGTATCCACCGCATTGAGGATCAAAGCTCGGCGCATTCGTTCTTGTCCAACAATGGCAGTGAAGGGATAAATGGCAGGCATCTGTTAACTCCGGAGTTCATTATATCAAAAATGCTGCCGGCCTCTTCTCAAAGTCCATGGTGAATCCATGTTTCGGCATTTTTTAACGCGAAGCACGCGAAGTTCGCTAAGATTCTTGTTTTTTTCTTCGCGATCGCCTGCCCTCGTTCTTTGAGGGTCGCGAGCTTGGCGGTTCATCTCTAACCTTGCGAAAGCCAATTCCCCATTCCCCATTCACTAATTCCCGATTTCCGAGTAACGAATACCGATTCCCTAATTCCCGATTCCTCCTTCTTTGCCTTCTTGGCGTGCTTCGCGGTTCATCCTTTCGGTTCCTTCTCTGACTTTGGTAAAATCATGGAAACCCTTTTGCCTTTTATGCAGGGTTGCCAAGTTCTGCAATCGCCTGTATAATCCCCCATACATTTTTTTAATTCGGAGTCAACAAGTGACGGATCAAAATGAGTCCCTGCCATTGCAAGAGAGCGATGCGAACAAGCAGGGAGACCACGGTAATACCCAGAGCATGGAATCACTGCTCCAAACGGAGAACGTGAATGTAGATATGCCCCAGGCGGGCGAGATCCGCACAGGTACGGTTGCGGGCGTCAGCTCCAGCCAGATTCTTGTCAGCGTCGGCGCCAAGTCCGAGGGCGTCATCTCTGGCAAGGAATTGGACCAGTTATCGCCGGAAGAACGCGAGATGTTCAAGGTCGGCGCGGAGATTCCGGTTTATGTTGTCAATCCCGAAGACGATAATGGCAATGTCGTCTTGTCCTTCCGCCGCGCCAAGGAGCAGCTTTCCTGGGATAACGTCGAAAAGATGCTCGAGGAAGACCGCACCTATGAAAGCAATATTGTCGGCTTCAACAAAGGCGGCCTGATCGTGTTGGTCGGCGGCCTGCGCGGCTTCGTGCCTTCTTCGCAGATCGGCGCAATGCGCCGCGCCCAATCCACCGGCGATACGCCCGAACAGCGCTGGCAAAAGATGATCGGCCAGCCCATCTCCGTCCGCATCGTGGAAGTGGATCGCGAACGCCGCCGCCTGATTCTCTCCGAGCGTGCCGCCAGCACCGAATCGCGCCAGTCTCTCAAAGAGCGCGTCATTGAAGAGTTGGAAGTCGGAAAGATTTATAGCGGACGCGTTACCAGCCTGGCCAGTTTCGGCGCCTTTGTCAATGTCAACGGCGCGGACGGCCTGGTTCATCTTTCCGAGATCGCCTGGGATCGCGTCCAGCATCCCAAGGAAGTTTTGGAAGTCGGTCAGGAAGTCAAGGTCAAGGTCATCAATATTGACCGCGAAAAGAAGCGCATCGGGCTTTCCCTGCGCGCCCTGGCCGATGATCCGTGGAAATCACGTGTCGAAAAATTCAGCGTTGGACAGTTGGTGGAAGGCGTCATCACCCGTCTCACCAAGTTCGGCGCCTTTGCCCGCCTCGAGGGCGATATCGAAGGCTTGATCCATATCTCCGAGATGGCCGATCATCGCATTGACCACCCCAAGGAGGTTTTGAAGGAAGGCGAAGTGCACACCCTGCGCATCATTCGCATCGATGAAGAACAGCACCGCATCGGTCTCAGCCTGCGCAAGGTCAACTCCGGCGCATATGCGGACCGGGATTACAAGAAGCTGATCGAGGAATACGGGCACAGTGAGAGCGAGCCGGAAGAAGGGGAAATCCCGGCCGAATAAAAAAGGAGAGCGTGGCACTGAATGCCACGCTCTTTCCAACCATGTCTGAAAAACCGTTCATCATCGATTCCCATTGCGATCTGGCATGGAATATGCAGACCTACGGGCGCGATTACACGCGCTCGGCTGCAGAAACGCGTCGACTTGAAAAGGGCAGCGCCGTGCCTGAATCCAACGGCGATAGTCTGATCGGCTGGCCCGATTATCAACGCGGCCGCGTCGCCCTGGTCTTCTCCACGTTGTTCGCCTCCCCGGCGCGTGCCCGCATGGGGGCCTGGGATACGGTGGTTTATTCGGACTACGAAGAGGCGCATCGCCTCTATCTGGACCAGCTGCATCTTTACCGCCAACTGGCCGATTCCAAGCCCGATCATTTCCGCCTGATCCTCAATACCAAAGATTTACGCCATCACATGGATGAATGGGGATCGCCTGAAAAAAAGGATCACCCCGTCGGCCTGCTGCCTTTGATGGAAGGCGCCGATGCCATTCGCTCGCCCGCTGAATTGGAAGAATGGTATTCGCTGGGCTTGCGCCTGATCGGCCTGGCGTGGGCCGGCACCCGTTACGCCGGCGGCACGCGCGAACCCGGGCCTCTGACCGAGGAAGGCCGCCGCTTGCTCAAGGCCATGGCGAGTTTTAATTTCACCCTCGATCTCAGCCACATGGATGAGCAGTCCGCCCTCGAAGCCCTGGACTTGTACGAAGGGCCGCTGGCTGCCAGTCATGCGAATTGCCTGGCCCTCCTTCCGAACTTTCCCACCAATCGTCATCTATCGGATCGGGTCATGCGCGGCCTGATCGAACGCGATGGGGTCATCGGCATCATCCCGGTCAACTCGTTCCTGAAGAGCGGCTGGTCGCTTTCCAGGGGTGGGCGGCGTGATGAAGTAACTTTGGATGTGGTGGCCGCACACCTGGATCATGTCTGCCAGTTGGCAGGCGATGCCCGCCACGTGGGCCTCGGCACCGATTTCGATGGCGGCTTTGGACTCCAATCCGTTCCGCCCGAACTCGACACGATTGCCGATTTGCAAAAGCTGGTTCCGTTATTGGTTGCGCGCGGCTATTCAGAATCCGA
>PMLN01000399.1:0-185 GCA_003158885.1 Anaerolineae bacterium | reverse complement strand
TTGTTTGGGCTTTTCGTTTTTATCCTCGGCACCAAAACGGAATGGTTTGGCTTGAATCGTAGTTCTGGAGTAGGGTTCGTTAAGATTTCGGTTTTCCTGGTGGGGCTCGCCATTATTTGTTTGGGCGGATATATCAGCTTGTGGGGTTTGTGGAAGGGCATGGATCGCTCCATCCCCGCCGATAT
>PMLN01000056.1 GCA_003158885.1 Anaerolineae bacterium | reverse complement strand
AACAGAGATGAACAACGATTTTGGATCGCTTTCGTTCTTGAAAATGGGTCTTTCAATAGACTTTATCGGAATTAACTTTTTTTATCCACGAAGTTCACGAAGGAACACAAATTTCAGCTGCCTTTTCGTGAAAATTCGTGTTCTTCGTGGATGATTTTCTTATTTCCGATAATGTCTAATGTTTATCGAACCCAATCAACGTTTATCCTCGTTCAGCGCCCTGCGCCCTTTCAGGGTCTCCGGTTAAATTTTTGATTTTCAAAACACTTTCTTACACTTTGATCAACCCAACCTTGACCTTCTCCTCATCGAAGTGATCCTCAACAGAGGCTGCACCGGAAGGCGGTTCACCAAAATCGAGCGAGACAGCCAGCGTTTCATTCGTGATGTAGGTACGATGCGCTTCAATGGAAGATCTCAGGTTGGCTGAGGCGGTCACGAATAATTTTATGCGATCCGACACATCCAGATCAGCGCTCTTGCGCAGGTCCTGAACACGGCGGACAAATTCACGCGCCAGGCCTTCCTGAACGAGTTCCGGCGTAAGTTCCGTGACCAGCGCGGCCACATAGGCGCCTTCCTCTGCAACCGCAAAACCTGCCTTCGCCTGCGCTCGCACTTCAACCTCATCCGGCAAAATATCATACACCTGCCCGTCGGCTGTGACCTTTACAGAGCCGCTATCGAGCAAGGCGCCTGCAACTTCCTCCGGATTCATGGCCAGGATGGCCTTTTGAAGCGCGGGGAATTTGTTGCCGTATTTTTGCCCAAGCTGTTTCGGCAGCGGTTTGACCGTATGCGAGACCGCTTCCGTAGCGGCATCCAAAAGCCGGACGGTCTTAACATTCAATTCTTCTTCAAGCATATCCGCGAACGTTTCGACGGCTTTGCGTTCAGACATGTTGCCCAACGAAAAAGCAACTTCCTTCAACGGCTGGCGCACCTTGCGATTGGCCTTCTGCCGCGCCTGATGCCCAAGCGAAACCAATTTCATCACCAAAGCCATATCACGGTTGAGCGTTTCATCGATCAACGCTTCATCGTATTTCGGCCACTCCGAGAGATGCACAGACTCCGCTGCGGATTGATCCACCGAACGGACGAGGTTCTGGTAAAGCTCATCGGCCAGGAACGGCATGGCGGGCGCGATCAGCTTCGCAAGCGTGACCAGCGCTCCATAGAGAGTCCCATAGGCAGCCTGCTTATCCGCATCGGATTCGGATTTCCAAAAGCGGCGGCGCGAGCGGCGCAGGTACCAGGTTGAAAGCTTTTCGACAAAGGCTTCAATGGGCCGCGTCGCGGCTGTCACATCATAGGCCTCATAGGCAGCCGTCACATCGCGAACAAGCGTATGAAGCTCCGAGAGCAGCCAGCGATCCAGAACATTGCCGCTTTGGACACGCACAGTTGTTAATTGAGGGTTGTCCAAATTGGCATAGGTGACGAAGAACGAATAAACGTTCCAGAGGGTCAATGTGAAGTTGCGGATCACTTCGCCAACCAAATCCGAAGAGAAGCGGCGCTCATTTCCGGGCGGCGTGGCAGTATACAGATACCAGCGGAACGCATCCGCTCCGTTGACTTTGATAACATCCCACGGATCAACGATGTTGCCAACGCTCTTCGACATCTTCCTGCCATTCTCATCCAGGATCAAACCCAGGCAGATGACGTTCTTGTAGGCAACCGAATCCATCAGGAGCGTGCTGATAGCATGCAGGGTATAGAACCAACCGCGCGTCTGGTCAACAGCTTCGCAAATGAAGTCGGCAGGATACTGCTCTTTGAATTTATCCTGGTTCTCGAACGGATAATGCCATTGCGCGTAGGGCATCGAACCGGCGTCGAACCACACATCGATCAGGTCCGGTACACGGCTCATCTTCGCGCCGCATTCAGGGCAGGCAAAATGAACCTCATCCACATACGGACGATGCAGATCGAGATCGCTCAGGTCGCGCCCGGCTTTTTCCGACAATTCCCTGACCGAGCCGATGCCGACACGCTGTTTGCAATCGGCACATTCCCAAATGGGAAGCGGTGTGCCCCAATAGCGCTCGCGGCTCAATGCCCAGTCAATATTATTGGATAGCCAGTTGCCAAAACGTCCCTCGCGGATGTGTTCGGGGACCCAATGGATGGTATTGTTCAGCTCCATCATACGATCGCGGAATTGGCTGGTGCGAATGTACCACGAGTCGCGCGCATAATACATCAACGGCGTATGGCAGCGCCAGCAGAATGGATAGGTATGGGTATATCCTTCGGTGCGGAACAACAATCCACGCGCATGCAAGTCTTCGACAATTTGCGGATCAGCATCCTTGATGAACACTCCGCGCCATGGCTTGACTTCGGGAATGAAGGTACCATCCGGTAAAACAGTTATCAACACGGGCAAATCAAATTGCATGCCCGTTTCCATATCTTCCTGACCAAAAGCCGGAGCAATATGAACCAAGCCGGTGCCATCTTCCGTAGTCACGTATTCGGCGTTCACAACATAATAAGCCGGTCTATCGGGAGGCAGAAAAGTATACAGCGGATGATATTTCATTCCCTTCAGTTTTTTGCCTTTAAATGTTTCAAGAACTTTAACTTCTTCGCCGCGAAAAACTTTTTCAAGCAACATCTTGGCAAGGATCAATTTCTCCGTGCCTCCTTCGGGCAGGGCGCGTTCCACCGTCACGTAATCCATATCGGGATGCGCGGCGACAGCCACGTTGCCGGGCAGAGTCCACGGCGTGGTCGTCCAAACCAAAAGCGATGTATTTTTCTTGTCCGCCAGCGGCATGCGGACAAAGACCGAAGGGTCGGTGGCTTCATCGTAACCGAGAGCCACTTCATGATCAGAAAGAGGCGTGCCACAGCGCGGGCAATAAGGCACTACTTTATATTTCTTGAATAGCAAGTCCTTGTCCCAGAAGTTTTTTAGAATCCACCAAACCGACTCGATGTAATCGTTGGTATAAGTCACGTACGCATCTTCGAGATCAACCCAGAACGCGATGCGCTCGGTCAGCTTGCTCCAGTCACGGATATATTCGAAGGCGGACTTGCGGCATTCTTCGTTGAACTTGGCAATGCCGTATTCCTCGATTTGTTGTTTGTTGGTAAAGCCGTGCTTC
>PMLN01000328.1 GCA_003158885.1 Anaerolineae bacterium | reverse complement strand
CCTTTTCGTGAACTACTGATACTGAATGATGTTATTTTACACCATGCCGGGCATTCTGTTAACATAGTAGCTGAAGCAAACATTTAAGGGTTGAATATTGCTGTTGGTGTTAATGAATTATGTTATAGTATAGTCACAAATTGGTTGTCGTTCACTTACAACCGCGTTGTAATTTCGACCCTTTTTCATATGTTTCGACCACCAAGTTATCGGAAGTATTTCCATGCCAGCGTTGCCTGCTACAAGCGATGAACTCCTGATCCAGAAATTTAAAGAGGGTTACACCGATGCCTTCAATACTCTCTACGAACGACATTTGGCTTCCGTATATAATCGCGTTCGATATCTTGTTCCCGAGACAGAAATCGAAGATATCACACAGGAAGTATTCATCGCCGCCGCCAAATCACTCCATTCGTTCCGCGGTGAAGCGCGGTTCGGCACTTGGCTTCGCACCCTAACAAATTATAAAGTAGCCGAATACTATCGCAAGTGCAATCGTAAACGGGAAGCACCACAGGTGCCGCTTTCAAGAGCCATCGTCTATGGAGATGCAAACCCGGCAAGAATAATGGAAGAACGTATTGCCTTGCGTAAAGCGCTTAATCAAATATCTGAATCTTATCGCGAGGTAATTCTGCTTCGTTTCGCTGAAGGATTGCAGTTTAATGAAATTGCAGAACAGACAAAGCAGAATCTGGAGGCCACCAAATCTCTTTTTCGTCGAGCCATGTCTGCTCTGCGGGATCAACTGGATGAATCAAAATGACTAAATCCATAAAACCAACCCCAAACCCGGAAGAAGCGATATCCGATTTTGCGGACCGCGTTTTGGACGGAAAGACTTCTGTGCCCGCCTCTTCTTCTGACCGGGAGTTGCGCAGCCTCGAAGAAACGATTTTGCGCCTGAATCAAGCTTTTCCTCCACAATCCATGGACAACAATACCAGAAAGCGAATGCTGTTCGATTTCAAAATCCGACAACAGAAAATCGAGGCTCCCTCGCGCCCGGTTATTTGGCGGTCCCAGCAAATGTTTCAGCGCATCGGGTTGGCTGTGGCTGTTAGCGCCATTCTCATCGCTATCTTATTGATGATTCCTTCCTTTATAACAGGAAGCGGCAGTATGCAAGCCAGCGCAGGACTTCATTCACAAAGTATTGGTCTGCTCGTTATCCTTGTTGGTGCTGTTCTTCTTCTGGGGTTTTGGCTGGCACGTCGCAAATAGTCCGAAAAACCGTAATTTGCGTCCAAACCGGGAAGCAGGAATTGCTATTGTTGCTCTTGCTCAAATACGGTATGATTTCATTATGGCTTCTGCGATTGCTTTAATAATCGCCACCTTGATACCCCTATTATTCCTGTATGTGGTGTACATTATGGATATGTACCATACAGGCTCTTTTCATTCTATTTTTTTTTGCATTACATGGGGAGCACTCGCCTATTTTTTGGCATTTCTGCTTAACAGCATCCTGGTCAACAACAAAGTTTTTAGCGAGGATTTTCTAATCCGCTTCTCCGCCCCGCTTGCAGAAGAGACTCTCAAAGGTCTCTTCCTCTTCTATCTGGTACGCCGGCCAAAATTTACTTACTTTGTGGATGGCGCTATTTATGGCTTTGCCTGTGGCATAGGTTTTGCTATCTTCGAAAATTATGAATATGTGCTTGGCAATTCATCCATCGCAATCTCACTGGCGATCTCGCGTGTGCTTTCCACCAATCTTATTCACGCAACAGGCAGTGCTTTGATTGGAATTTCGCTGGGTATCTGGCGGCTTGAAAAATCGCGGTTGCGATTTCTTTTTCCGCTCGGTGGATGGCTTTGCGCTTTTGCCATGCATTCCACATTCAATAATATTGTTTCGGATAATACCATCCTGATCTTTGCTTTTATTTTGAGTTTCATTGGAATTGGAATTATTGTTTTTGCAGTTTTCCGCGGATTGAAAGAGGAGAAATCCTGGATTGAAGAAAAACTCGGAATGACCGACGGCGTTACATCAGGCGAGGCGGCGATCGTTCAACGCATCAACAAGGTGGATGATATTCTGGCGCCGCTGGCTCAACGATTCGGTCCGCAAAAAGCCTCGCAGATTGAAGAATTCCTTTTGATGCAAGCCCGCCTCGGCATCCTAAGAAAGACCGTTGAAAAACTTCAGGATGAAAAAATGCGCCTCGCCGCGCAAAATCAAATCGAAGAACTGCGCCTCGAAATGGATGAAGCGCGCCGCGCGGTTGGCGCATATTGCATGTTATATCTTCGCAATATCTTTCCTGAAACTCAAAGCCCTATTTATGATCTTCTCCAACGGCGACTGGCTTCCACTGACAAAAGCCTTGCAGGTACGGGTTTGTGGAAAACTCTCGATCAGCGTGTGAAACCGACCGATCAATAAAAAATATGTCAGACGAAACCATCATCTCGCAATTAAAAAAATCTTTTCTCTTTCGCGGTCTTCCGGACAAAGTCTTGATTGAACTGGGACGAAAAGCCACAAAACGTAAGCTCGCCAAAGATGCTGTCTTGATGCGCCGAGGCGATGTTGGCGATTCCCTTTTTATGATCGTTCAGGGATGGTTCAAAATTGTCGCTGAAGACGCTAATGGCAATGAACTGGCAATCAATCAAACCGGCCCTGGCGAAACCATTGGGGAAATGGCATTGTTGGATCAAGCGCCGCGCTCTGCAACAGTGATCGCTTCTTCAGATGCCGAAGTGTTGGAATTGAAGCAGGATGCGTTTTACGAGATACTCGATCAGCGTCCCGACCTTGCGATGGAACTCATCCGAAGTTTTTCCTCGCGTCTACGATTCTCGACAACCTATATTCAAAAAGCGATTGAATGGAGTCAAAAGATCAGTGCGGGAGATTATTCGTTCATTGAAAATACTTTAACTATGAGCCAGGCTGAAGGCACCGATGAAGACAAGGCAAGCCAATTGCTGTCCGCGTTCTTTCAAATGGTACACAATGTTAAAGACCGCGAGGATCAATTAAAGAAGCAGGTTGAAAATTTGATATTGCAAATTGACGAAACCCGCCGCAGGCAGGAATTCGAGGAAATCACCAGCACTGATTTCTATGCTGACTTGAAAGAGCAAGCAAAAAAACTGCGAGCGCAACGCGCTGCACAACAACAAAATGAAAAGTGAGCGGAGGTTCTATGAGCAGTGGTAAGATCATATCCATTCATTCATTCAGGGGCGGGACCGGAAAATCGAACACGGCCGCAAATCTCGCGGCGCTTGTCGCATTGGCGGGGAAACGCGTCGGTGTAGTGGATACCGATATCCAATCGCCGGGCATTCACGTATTGTTTGGTCTTGATGAAAATAAAATGGGAAAGACGCTGAATGATTTCCTGCATGGGAAATGCGCCATCAGTGAAGTGGCATTTAATATCGGCGAAAAAGCCATTGACGCGGAAGGACGCGCAAAACTTGCGGGAAAGAATCTATGGCTTTTTCCCTGTTCCATTCGCGGGCGCGAAATCAGCCAGATCATCCGTGAAGGCTATGATGTCAATCGGTTGAATGAGGGCTTTCAAACCATCCTAAAGGAACTCAATCTCGATTATCTTTTCATAGACACCCACCCCGGATTGAATGAAGAGACTTTGCTTTCCATCGCCATCTCCGATGTGTTGATCATCATCCTGCGTCCTGATAATCAAGATTTGCAAGGCACGGCAGTGACAGTGGATATTGCCCGTTCGCTGGATGTCCCAAATTTGATTTTGATGGTGAACAAAGCTGTTCCCAAATATGATTTTAACAATATCAAAAAGCAAATCGAGGACACATTCAAAGCGTCCGTCGCAGGTGTTCTGCCTCTGAGCTTCGATCTGGCAGATAATGCAAGCAAAGACTTATTCTCATTGCGATATCCCGATCACGATTGGTCAAAAGCGTTACGAGGTGTCGCCGATGTGATCCTGGCAGTCAAGTAGGAGCCGAATATGAAATGCTGGTATTGTGAGGAAGATGCGCGTGCCTGCTGTACGTTTTGCGGACGGTTTGTATGCAAGGATCATTACAAGCCCATGTCCTCGTTCCTTGCCATCTATGTAGGTGCGAACAACACTCCCAAAGCACTGGCTGTCGCCAATGTGATTTGGTGCGGCGAATGTGAACCACAGCCCGAACCCATTGCCATGCCCGAATTATATTAGCGAAGCGAGGCAACCATGCCCGGTGTATTTGATCGGTTACAAAAACAGATTGAAGATAAACAAAGCGAAGGCGGAATCACCGCTCTCGATCTGGCTGACCTGCCGCCCGCGTTGCGCAAAATCATGCGCTTGATGTTGCGCGAGATTCAATTGGGGTATTCCGAGATAACAAACGCTGTCGCTTCATTCCCCGACTCAGAGCGGCTTGCACACAAGGAGCTTGATGATGCGCTCGATACCTTGACCGGCCAAGCTTGGCTTATCCGCCTTGGTGAACGCGAAAGAGCCATTTATAAAGTTAATCTGCGCCGTAAAAGTGGAAGCACCCTCGCAAGCGGCGTATGGAATACATTAGATGCAAAGTTAAAAGATAAGCCGGAATAAAGGATATTCAAGAATAGTCAAGCCTTGTCAGAAATAAACCGTGAATATGCGCCACCGGGAGGCGCACATTTTGGTGGACTAGCCGGATGAGCATCCGCTCTGCTCGAAAAGACATTTGCATCAGTTTTGATCTGGCTAACAGCCTCAGCGATCTTTACATGACTGACCTTGGCATTGCCTTTCGGAATCGCACTAAATGTGACCATTTGGTTGAAGCCTGATCTAAAAGTTTAGGGAATTATCCATTGTCATCACGCCATAACCTAGGAAGTTCTATTGGTTACCCGATGTAGACACACCTGAAGCATATACATATTGTAAAGGGATACTCACCAAACAATTTTGAATTACCCTGCAAGCGCTGGCGGAATTATTTTATCGTCACTTGGATCGTGGCCGTATCCACGCGCTGATCTGTGCGGACGACTTGCAATTGTACGGCATACAATCCGCTCAAATTGGTTGCATCCCAGGTTGCGAGCAGGCCATCCGTGATCGGCGTGGTTGAGTCGCTTCCGATTTGGATCCAATTTTGCGGATCAATCCCCTGACCGACCAGCACGCGATAACGCTCGAAGTCTGGGCCGGCGGCCGTGCCTTTGATTTGCACCTGCCCATTCACTTCTGCGAACAATGCGGGCGCGGTGATATTTACATTTGGGTTGACCTGGGCGGGCTGGATGGCGTCGTACGAGGTGGGTGCAATTTCCACATTGGCGGATTTTGCCCAGCTTTGCGCTTCCGGCGGGATCATCATGAACACTTTATCTTCGATCAATTGCCGCGGCGTGAATACCGTTGCAAGGTAACCGGTCTCGCGATTGACGGCGAAGGTTCGATACAAGTTATCCGATTGAACCGGCTCGTTGCCGTTCAAGAAGACCTCACTGACGATGGAGGGGCAGTCTTTGGTGGGCAATAAACCGGATGGATCGCATACGTTCATCGTTGTAATTCCCGCAGGTATGGACCAGCCCTGTGGCGGAAGCGATTGGGAGGCTGTTTGCATCAACGCGCTCCAAAGACCGATGGAAAGTTGCGGCGAAAGACGCGGCGAATCAGGTGCATGAGTGGCCGTCCACACGGCGACCAACCGTGCAGGGGTGTAGCCAATCGTCCACAAATCCCGGCCATCGGCTGTCTGTCCATATTTCATGGCCGCGATCTGTCCGATCTCCGATGAATTCGGATGCCCGAGTCCGGGCCAGCGCGCGCTTTCATCGCTCAGGATGTTATTGATGAGATAAGCCAGTTGCGGCGTGGTCACCGGTTGGGCCTGCGAGTTGCTTTGATCCATCCAAACGGAATGATCCAGCCCTTCGACGCGTACTACGGTGATCAGCCCGGGTTGACCATACCGCACGCCTTGTTCGGCAAAGATGCCGTAAGCGGAAGCCATATCCTGCAATGTAAAAGTATTGCCATCCAGCCCAAAGGAGGATTCGGTTCGATGGATGGCATCGTTGCCCATTTGATCTGTGATGGCGGTTGCAGGAACGAGGTAATCATTGGCCAGCGCGACGCGTGCGCGAATGGGACCGTGAAATTTCCCATCGAAATTTTGTGCGGTGCTTGTGGATGGAATATCCCATACGAGGGATGCCGGACTCATGCCGCGCGTAAAGGCAGTTAGATAGATAAAGGGTTCCATCAGCGACCCGGGATCGTGTGGCGTCAAATAGGCGGTCTCAGCGCCTCGCAGTGTTTCACCTACCGCCGCGAGGATTTGACCGGATCCCGGATCGGTAACCATGGCGCTGGCAGAGGGTTCTTCAAGAACAGTCCCCGGCGGCAGGGATGGGAGCAGTTGCGCGGCGTTACACGGTGTGCCCGGATCGGGTATGTTCGCCAGACGATGAGCATAAGCCAGCGTGACGCAGGCCGCCTGGCTTTGTAAAGCATAGTCGAGCGTGGTGATGATGTTCAAGCCGCCGCGTTCAATTCGTTCGCGGGTNNGTTGGGGGGATTCTGCCAGGGCTTGTGAAGCCTGCGCTTTTGATAGAAAGCCCAGTGCCTGCATCGTCTTGATGGTTTCCTCGCCGCGTTTCAAAGCGAGATCGCGCGCGTCGAAGGGATTCAAACCCGGCGATTTACTGACTGCGGCGAGCACTGCGGCTTCCGCGGGCGTTAATGAAAAAGCGGATTTGCCGAAATAAAATTGTGAGGCCGCCTCCGCCCCGAAGGCATAATGACCGTAATCGGCGGAATTGAGATACCACTCGAGGATCTGACTGCGCCCGTATTTGGCAGTGATCTGTGCGGCCAGGATCCGTTCGCGGAAGGCGCGTTGGATCGTCGGCGGTTCGTTGTAGAGCAACAAATCAGAGACAAGTTCTTCTGCGATGGTTGGATGCAGATTCGGGTCTTGCCAGCCGTCCAGTGTGTAACCGGGACTCTTCCAAAAATCCTGCTGTTCGATTGCCACCGTCGCTTGCGCAAGGAAGTCGGGAAGGTGTTGGGGGTTTTGTGGGTTGAGTGGCAGATAACGGCGAGGCGAGTCATCCGGCGCAAAAGTCATTAATAGATGCTGGCCGGTGCGATCGTAAATGCGCGTGGGCTGAAGCAGCAGCCCATCGGGTGGGTTGAGCAGGGCAGGCAGGATTGAAACATTCGGAAGGTTGCTGGTCAGATTCGCATATTCCAGCGCGGCCAGTAAAATCAGCAATGCCAGCAGCAGCGAAACCACCATGCCGAGTCCAATGCCGCCCATGCGGCGACGCGCATCACGGGTGCGGCGTTCATCGGTGCGGCGGGCGCGTCGGCGTTGGACGATGGATTGGGCTTGCGGCATATGGAGAATTAAACCACGAAAGCGAAAAGACAGGCGCTCAATCTTTTAATAAATCGCCCAGCCATGCGATCACGCCGGGCTTATCGGATTTCATAATAATGTCGCTTTGCACGACACCGTTTTGCCCACTGATCAAAACCAGGTGGCTTCTATTCTCCAGCCAGATTTCAGTCATCCAAACGGGAAACAGGTTGAGCCGGAATGAGTCGACGGTCATGTTTGCGGACGAGGCGGAGATTAACTTTACGAGGCCGGCTTTCATCGGCAGGTCGCGTTTGATGGAGGCCAATGTCTGACTGCGCGCGTCCAGGGAGGCATCCGCCATTGGAATATCATAAAGCTCAGCCGGCCAATCTGCCAGGTAGCGCGCATCATAAGGTTGGATCGCTTTCAAATCGAAGGTTCGGATCAGCCGCACGAACGGCGCCGATAATTTTCGGCTGGCCGGGATCGGGATGTCATGGATCAACAGCGGATAGCTATCATTGACGTGTATTACTTTGGGTTGTCCCTGCCCCAACCCCATATGAAAGCCGGCATCCTCAATGTCAACCATCTCACCCGTATAATCGATCACACCGCCCAGGTCGAATGTCCACAGCGGAAGGTAAAGCCCGCGCGGTGGTTCTACCTGCTTCTCGGGTTTGATCTGGTTTCCTTCCACCCAGCGGATTAGCAGTTGAACGACATGTTTCTGGTCAAAGGCAAATGGAATGATTCCATCCGGCGCGATCTAGTCTTTTGATTTTTCCAGGTTGATCACATGCGGCGAACCGCAATAAACGCAGACCGCCGAAAGTTGGTCTGCGGGAAGGATGAATTGTGCGCCGCATCCCTGGCATTGAAAGACCTGTTCCGCCAGCGGCTTATCGTGGCCGCGTGCGGTGGCCATGGCGATGATGAAATCCTCCTGCTTTGCCGAGCCGGCT
>PMLN01000124.1 GCA_003158885.1 Anaerolineae bacterium | reverse complement strand
CGAGCGATGGCATAGGTGTGACCAGTTGTATGCTTAAAGGTGATGTATCCGGCGGGTTATTGTGGATAGACCTGCTTGATGGCGTTCTTCTGACCTATGGAATGCGTGGACAAGCGCCAGTTGCGTTGTTTGCGTCACTTCATGCACCTTGTTGAATTATTGATTCTTCCATAGTGATTTGATCGGGCGTGCCTGTTATTGGGTGTTGTACTGTTACTTAATTCGTTTATTTGCACATTAGGGTTGCTACCGTTATCGCTATTAGCGGTGCAACTATTTAACAACAAAATGAATGTTATAAGATAATACCTTCGCCAAAATTCGTAGAAGCTCGCGAAATCACCATATGTGGCGGCTGAAAAACGTAATTTCAAAATTGGCGAAGGTATTGATAAGAAAAACTCGATGAACAACTGGAAAATTTTTCATGCTTGTTTCCCTTTAACTTGAAATACCTATTACATCGAGGGGCGTATCAAGTATTGGTTAGGCCGCCTTTCTAATTGCTTTCAATTTCAATGATCAGACGGCTTTAGATTAAAAGACAATGAGTAAATTCATTATAACACTCATAAGGTGAACGGGAAATAGCCAATTTTCTGCTTTTCTGCTTTAGGCCGCCTCCGCGTCATCCAGCAACGCCGCTGCCTTCTCAATTTCCTTCATCCCCGGCGTGCCATACCGTGAAGCGGTTTCGATGGAATGACCGAGCATCTTTGCGCGTGTCTCGATATCCACGCCTTTCGTGCGAAGCATGAATGCGCAGGTGTGACGCAAGACATGCGGAGTGACCGGCTCCTTGATGCCAGCTCTCCTGCCTGCTTCCGCAATCATGGATTGAATAGTGCGCACGGTCAGGCGCTCGCCGCGGGAGCGCTTCGCGAAGACCCTCGCTGAGCAAGGAAAATTCCTCCTCCCTTGTTCAAGAGAGGAGGAATTTTTATTGCGTTGGCAGGTTGTAGTAGTTGTACACCGCTTGTGCGAGGTTGGCGAATAAATGATTGATCCCGATCTTGTTATCTGTATCCGTGAAGACAAGCTGCACCGGGTGATACGAGTAAATGGTCAGCACAAAGTTCCCGCCCGGTGTGTAGACGATGGCCGCATCGCTCCAGTCGTGATCCACGCCGTTCGAGTCGCTGACCCAGCCGTGTTTGTGCGCAACCACGGTACCCTCCGGCACGCCCGCTTCGATCAGCACGCCGATTTTATCGGATGCCAGGTAGGTGACAATCTGTTTGCAGACATTTTGATCGATCTTATCCGGGAAAGCGGCCACCAAGGCTCCGCCGCCATTTTGTGCGCATTGATAAATACCCTCCAGCAGCATTCCCATGTCCGAGGTGGTGGTTTGGTTGTATATATCCGGGTCTGTATTCACGTCGGTGCGTTGGTTTGCAGGCGTGCTGAACCTTTGCAGCAGCGGCGCGCCCAGCCGGAAGAATCCCGCGATGAATGTATCTTTAAGTCCAAGCTTCTGCATATCCTGGGTGACGATCAATGGCCCTCGGTCCGGGTCGAGTTGCGCCATCAGCGCGTCTGTGGACGGGTTGGAAGATTGATGGATCATGTTCACGATGATGGCGCTGGTGGTATCGTCCACTGGGCCTTTCCCGTGTTGTATGAAATAGGAAACCAGCACTGGGATCTTGATCGTGCTTGCTGCCGTGAATGTGATGTCCGGCGGCAGGGGCAGGCCTTGGCCTTGGTTGAGCGCAAAGTGGATTTCCTGCCCGTTTTGCAGATCCAGCATATAAAGCCCCAGCGTTCCATCGAAGCCTGCGCTGGATATGATCCCTTTGATCTGGGCTTCCAAATCCTGAATTCCTGGACGAGCCACCGCCGCCTTTGTGAACGATAAAACGGCCACCCTGCTGGCCGGTGATTGCAGGGCGTCTTCGATCAGGGGTACGGCGCGGTTGATATCTAAGGTCTGGCTTGGCTTACCGGGCGTATAGTTGGGCGTTCCCGCGATGGGTTGGGCGGCTGTGGAGGATTGATCATAGCGTGGCGCGATCTGGGTTTGCAGATAGGCGCGCAAGCGATCTTCCGCAATGGCTGCTCTTAAAGGGACCGGGACCGGTTGGGCAGACCGATTCCATAGGTAGTTCCAAAATCCACCCCAAAACGAGCCGCCTGTGCGGGCTAGGTCTGCGGCGGCCAGCATCGATTCCGTATCCATTTGAAAGCCGATCACGGTCGGGTCGGCGTGAATAATGCCGCCGTTGTACTGGATTTCGACGGGCGAGTTGTAGACTTGCAGGATTCGCTGGGAAGCCGCCTGCGGGTTGAGGCCGCCCACCGGCACGCCCGCGATGGTCATGCCCGCCGGGTAATAATCCCGCTGGCGGCTGTATCCGATCAACGAAACGATGGTCAGGATCAAAGCTACGCTCAATAAAAGGATCGCTGTCCCTCGTAATAGGATGTTGGAATTGCGGTTTCTCACTATGCCTCCAAAAGGTGACATTTGTCGCGAAAAAGTATAACACAAGCATGGGAGGTACTTGTGCTAGAATAGGATTAGCCTTTGTTAAGAAAGGAAAACTATGCTTCGCTCGTTTTTGATCTATCTTTCCAAAGCCGCCTGGGCGCAGAACATGGTTACAAGATGGAAGATTGCCTGGCGCACGGCTTCCCGCTTTGTGGCCGGGACGAAAGTGGAAGACGCCATCCGGGCCATCCGCGAACTGAATGCCAAGAACATCAATGTCACGCTCGATCATTTGGGGGAAAATACCAGCACTCCAGAAGAAGCTTCTGAAGCAACCTCCGAAATCCTGGCTACGCTCGATGAAATTAAGAAAGAAGGCGTGCGCGCCAACGTCTCGATCAAGCTGACGCAGATCGGCCTCGGCCTCGATGAAAAGTTGTGCGCCGAGAACCTCGAGCGGATTTTGTCGCGTGCCAGGGATAACGGCAACTTCGTCCGCATTGATATGGAGGATACGCCGTATACGGATAAGACCCTCAACCTGCATGCTCAAATGCGCAAAAAGGGTTATCAAAAGGTGGGGACGGTTTTGCAATCCTATCTTTACCGCACCGAAGCCGATGCCCGTAAATTGCTCGCAGACCAGACGCCGATTCGCCTGGTCAAGGGCGCGTATCAGGAACCTGCGGACAAGGCTTTCCCCAAGAAGGCCGATGTGGATGCAAATTATGATCTGCTCGTCAAGATCATGATGGATGCCGCGCTGGCGAATAATTCCCCAAGAATTTCTGCTGACGGGCTCTTTCCGCCCATCCCTGCCATTGGTACACACGACGAGAAGCGGATTGAGTTTGCGAAGCAATACGCGGCCAAGGTTGGACTTCCCAAGGAGGCGCTCGAGTTCCAGATGCTCTATGGAATTCGCCGCGACTTGCAGGATCAATTGGTCAAGGAAGGCTATCCCGTGCGAGTCTATGTTCCGTTTGGGACTCATTGGTACCCGTACTTTATGCGGCGGCTGGCGGAGCGTCCTGCCAACGTTTGGTTCTTCATTTCGAATTTCTTGCGCAAGTGATCTAAAGACCTTGCTTAATTTGCAGAGGATGTAAAGAAAAGATTCTTTATGTCCTCTGTTTTCGTTCCACAACCCCTGCAAGGGCATACTAATGTTTCACCACAGAGAACACAGAGTCCACAAAGCAATAGAAAAGACTCCGTGTTCTTCGCAAAGCACGTGCGATAACTGGTGATAGTAATCTTCCTCGCTTCTTTACTCTATCTCGCTCTTCGCAACGCACCGCTGATTCAAATCTGGAANNTCCGTGTACAGAATCACGGCAACTTCTAAAGAGCCAAAAAGCTCTGTTGTCTCTGTGTGCTCCGTGGTGATGGATTTAAAAATCCACGAAATCGGCTACCCCTCAATTTTGACAGGCCATCAAGCGCGGGGGATTTTGTGGTAAAACAATGCCATGTCTGACCAACCTTTAGCCTTGGTTACAGGCGCAGCCCACCGGCTGGGTAAGGCTTTCGTGCTTGCCCTGGCGCGGAAAGGCTACGCCATCTTATTGCACTATCGCAACTCTGAATTGCAGGCTTCCAATACGGCCTCCCAAATTCGCACCTTGGGGGTGCCGGTCTTTCTCTCGCAGGCCGATTTGACCGATCCCAAACAAATTACTTCCCTGTTCGCCATGGTGGACAAGATCCCGCATCCATTGAAGGTGTTGGTCAATTCGGCGGCGATCATCCCGGTTGGAGATCCGCACACGCTTTCAGTCCAGGAATGGGATGCGGCTTTCGACCTTAATCTACGTGCACCGTTTTTGTGTGCACAGGAGGCGGCCAAGCGCATGACCCATGGCGGCTTGATCGTCAATGTCACCGATGTCGGCGCGCACAAAACCTGGAGCCGGTATCCTTCCTATTCGGTCAGCAAGGCCGGACTGGAAGTGTTGACCAAGATACTGGCGCGCTCGTTCGCACCTTCCATTCGCGTCAATGCGGTTGCGCCGGGGCTTGTATTACAATCCGACCTCGTGTCAGCCGATGATTGGAATCGCCTTGTCGAACGCCTTCCTCTGAAGCGCACGGCTACGGTCGAAGAGATCGCGTCCGCCGTGGAATTCCTGCTTAACAATGAATATGTGACCGGTCAAACGCTCGTGATTGACGGCGGTTATTCCCTGCTTGGATAGATCCATGTCTTTTGTCAAACGCCATCCCGATTTGACTGTTTCCATCCTCCTGCTGATTCTCCTGGCGCTATTCGCAGCCTTCTTTGTTAACTTCAGCATCCCGCCCTTTGAAGACGCGGCCATGCTCATGCGCTATGCCGATCATTTGGCGCACGGTTACGGCATTGTCTGGAATATCGGCGCGCATCCGGTGGACGGCGCCACCGATTTTCTATTCATGGTCAGCGTCGCGGCGCTGATGAAGATCGGGGTGCCGCTTGCGCGCGCCGTGCGCGGCCTCGGAATCTTTTCAGTCGCGGCCCTGGTTCTGTTGGTTTATTGGGTCAACCGCAAACTCTGGAAATCCCATATCGTCTTTGCGGCCTTATCAGCCTTGTATCTGGCTGTTGGCACAGGCTTGACCTATGTGGCCGCCTATTTTGGTACACCCTTCTTTGCGCTCTTCGCGGCTCTCACCTGGGCTTTGGGCCTGCTCCTGATGCAAAAAGAGAATCCACCCCTTTGGCTTTCCTTGCTCTTTGCGCTTTCAGGGCTGGTTATGGGACTCATTCGCCCCGAAGGCGTCATCCTTGCCGGATTGATGCTTGTTGCGGTGATCGTCATGAAGGGTTGGCGTGCCTCCGCCAGGACGATTTCAATTTTCGTCGGCGTGTTCTTGATTCTGGGCGGCGCCTATTTTGTGTGGCGTTGGAGTTATTTTGGTTACCCACTGCCCAATCCGTTTTATAAAAAGGGCGGGGGGGCTTTGCATTGGGACGGACTTCAGGCCTCCTTCACCAATGTCTTTTCGCTGTGCGGATTATTCCTGCTTGCCTATTTGATCGGTTTTCGTTCCTCGAAGACCACGCGGCAAACCATCGCCTTTCTCATTCCGGTGATCGGATTCGCGTCTGCCTTTATCTTGATCTCGAATGAAACGAACTTCGGCGGGCGCTTTCAGTACGCGCTATTGCCGATTGTCCTGCTTTCATGGTTCCCGCTGGTGCGTGGCCTCGACCGGGAGATAGGTGCGCCCTCCCTGGCTGGTGTTGGGTTGCGTGCGCGCGGACTGCTCTACACCGGCTTGTTGCTCCTCGCCGTTTTGGTTTTGAGCTATTCATACAATCAGGGCGTCTCCATTAATTACTCCCGCGACGGGCGCTATGACATGGCTCAGGCGCTCCAGCCTTATTCCAGCCGCGGCTATATTATGGCAACTTCGGAGGCCGGACTCCTGCCGCTCTATTCGCAATGGCAGGCGATTGATACCTGGGGCTTGAACGATGAATGGATCGCTCATAACGGCGGCATCACGGCGGATTATCTCGACCGCTATAAGCCGGAATTGATCATTTTTCGTGCCCATTTTTCTCCGCTTGCCCCCCCGACCACTCCCGATCATTATCTCGATCCCGTCTGGTTTGAGATGACGATGACGTTAAAGGATTATGCTGAAAGCCATCATTACATCCTGGCTGCCGTGTTTGGTGTTTCACCCTACGATGCGCATTATTATTATGTCCGCCCTGATTTTGCGGATAGTCAAACCATTGTTCATTTGATATCAAAATTCAGCCGCTATGCGTGGGCGGCCGATGGCGGCACCAAGGCCGTGAATTACGCAAGTTATGCAAATCCGTGAACACATTTTATAGTTGGTAATCTCTTTTAGGAGGCTTGATGCCTGAAACTGCGGTATTGGCTCAGAAATTAAAATCCGAAGGCGATAAGTTTTCCGCCTTCTTCGCTGGCTTGACCGACGATCAATGGAAAAGGGAAGTCTATACGGAAGGTTCGGTGTGGACGATCCGTAGTATCCTCGCCCATTTGATGACTTCCGAGCGCGCCTTTGTCAAGTTGTTTGAAAGCATCCGTCAGGGCGGGGCCGGTGTTTCGGAGGATTTTGTAATTGATCGTTATAATGCCCGGCAGCAGGAAAAGACCAGCGAATTAACCCCGGCTGAATTGCTGGAACAATATAAAGCCGTCCGCGCCGAAATGATTGCCTGGGTTTCCGGCATCGCTGATTCCGATCTGGAGAAAACCGGGCGCCATCCCTTTCTCGGTGTGACCACCCTGCACGAGATGGTGAAGATGGTTTATATCCACAACCAAACCCATTACCGCGATTTGCGCCGCGTGCTAAAGGATTAAACGGAACCGAATCGAAGGGCACAAGTATTTTTTTTCTTCGTGCTTTTCGTGTTCTTCGTGGATCAAGAGGAAATTATGGAACTTCCGCCTTTCAAGCTCGAACGCTATTTTGCAAAATACGAATTCAACACGCAATATTTGCTGTGCAGTTCCGATTGTGAGTCGCTGACGATTGCAGACTTACTGGCACTCGAGCCGGGCGCTGCGCAGAAATTTCAATCGCATTGGCTTGGCTATACCGAGTCGCAGGGCAGCCCTTCTTTGCGTGAAGCGATTTGCGGCTTGTATCAAACCATGCAGCCGGAGGATATCCTCGTTCATTCGGGCGCTGAGGAAGCGATCTTCCTCTTCATGCACGCTATCCTCGAAGCGGGCGATCATATCATCGTGCATTCCCCCTGCTATCAATCATTGGCCGAGGTGGCGCGTACCATTGGCTGCGATGTCAGTCCCTGGGTTGCGCGTGAGGAAAATCATTGGGCGCTGGATCTTGCGGATTTGAGTTTGATGGTTCAGCCAAATACAAAAGCGATCATCCTCAATACGCCGCATAACCCCACCGGATTTCTGATGTCCCGTGCTGATTTCGAATCCGTATATCGCTTTGCGGATGAAAACGACCTGCTCCTGTTCTCGGATGAGGTCTATCGCGAATCGGAATATGATCCCGCCGACCGTCTGCCTGCCGCATGTGATCTGGGTGACCATGCCGTTTCGCTCGGGGTAACGTCGAAGACCTATGGCCTGGCCGGTTTGCGCATCGGCTGGATTGCGACCAAGAATCGGGAACTCTATCAGAACATGGCGTCTGCCAAGGACTACACCACGATTTGTAATTCCGCGCCCAGCGAATTTCTGGCTGAGGTTGCTCTGCGTAACCGCCAAAAGTTAATT
>PMLN01000118.1 GCA_003158885.1 Anaerolineae bacterium | reverse complement strand
GGAAGGGTCGCGTAGCACTTCCGTGATTGGCTTCCTCCCTCCCCAAATGCGGTTCCCTTCCGCATTTGGGGAGGGACAGAGGGTGGGGCTTTTCCTGCCAGGAAGTCGGGGGTTAGGTCCGGGTTAGGAGGTATAGCGTTTGCAATTTTACGTATCACGATTTGCTTTTCCTCATCGCTTCCTCGATCTTTGCTAATGTTTCCTGCGCCTGTTGCAATTCGGGTGATTTCAAGTGCATATAAATCTCAATTGCGCGGCGGGAAAAAGATAAGGCTTCCTCGAGATTGTGATTTTGTTTGAGAAGAGACTTGGCAATGTGACCACAATTGGAAGCAACCAATTCCTTCCTTCCGACTTTCTCTGATATAGCGAGGGCCTCGCGGGCAAGTGATTCCGCTTCCACCCACTGATCGCGGTCCAGCGCTAGCTCTGCCAGGTTGCCGGTATAAACAGCAATACCTTCGTGATCATTAATTTTATTTGCAATTCGCAGCGCTTCTTTATAGTCGCGCTCCGCCGCGGGGTAGTCTTTATTTATCCTCTCCACTTCAGCCAGGTCGTTGAGCGCCGAAGAAACATCTATGCTTTCGGGCGAGATGCTCCTGTAGATATTCCACGCTTCACGGTACGTGGCACTGGCAGCCGGGTAGTCCTGCCTCAGTTTGTGCCCAAGTCCGCGCAGCTGGACTGCAGTTGCTTTATTGCGCGGTGTGCTATCTTTCCAGTATTCAGCGGCCCGGGCCGCGCATGTAAGCACCTCAGCGGGTTGATTTCGGAGATAGTAAGTGTATCCTGCCTGGTATGACCGCCAGCCTGCGTTCTCTTTGTCGTTGACGCTAAGCGCCTGTGCTTCGGCCTGTGTGTAGAGCCATAACCGATCATCCCATCTGCCGCTGAAGTTAAGGAAAGATCTAAGCTGTTCACACACGGTTTGCAGACGGTCATTGGAACCTGTCAGGAAACGTGGCAGGGCGGCGGCCACAAGTTCCCATTCAGCATCCAGCATTGGGTATTTTTCAAAGTCTGTACTTTCATTACCGCCATATTGCATCACGAGGGCGTATGCGCGGTCTATTAGCACATCGCCTGTCCGGGTTACCGCTTCCGGTTTTCTGGCACGGATGAACTGGGCTGCCAACGGTGGCAGTAAAAACGTTTGTCCAGAGAGATCGGATGTGAGAATGGAGCGGTCGGTCAGGTCTTCCAGCGCGGTCTCGGCCGCGCGTTCGGGCAGTTCGGTCATCTGCGCGATCCACTTCGGCCTGGCGGGCTGTGTGAAATGCGTAAGCGCGGCCAGCACTTTCATCTCGTTTTCGGTAAAGGTCTCAAGCAGGTCTCCAAAGATGTATTCAAGCGGGTCATTGCCTTTCGGCGCTTTGGCAAGGAAGCCGCAGGCCTCGGCAATCGTATGACATTGCGAGCCTTCGCGCCCCAATTGTCCCGTGATCCATCGGATGAAGAGCGGGTTGCCTTGCGTGATGTAATACAAGTCATCGCGTTCCGTTTGGGATGCGTGGCGGAGCCGCGCATATTTTGTGGCGAGTTCCGCAATGAGCTGCATGGCCTCGTCGTGTGAGAGCCGGTCAAGTCTCACGATGCGGGCATCCACATCGGAACGCCGCCGGCTGGTAACGATGGCTTTGTTCCCATCCGGCAGGCGTGAGAGGAATTGGAACAGGCGCGTGCGTTCTTCTTCGGGCAGAGTCTCCAGGTTGTCCAAAATGATCAATGCCTTTTTACCGGCCAGATTCAAGCGCAGTGCATCAGGACGTTCCTCTGGCGCGCGTCGTGAAATATTCTCTTCGCCCAGTTCCTTCCCAAGTTCATCCAGCATGGCCAGGTAAGTGGGACGCGTAAAGTCGGTCAGTTTCTTTTCGCCTTCGGGTGTTAGTTCGCGCACCTTGGCGGTGATGAAGATCTTGCGCTCGAAAAGCGTATCGGCTGAGAGGTGTGCCGCCCGGATGGCGAGCGCCGTCTTGCCTATGCCGCCCGGCCCGTCAATCAATGCGCCCCAAGTGCGTGATTCTGGGGCGATGGCATCTGCGATGGTTTGTAATTCTTTTTCGCGACCGAAGAAATAAGGTTGATTTGGAAGGGTTGAACCAGTGGGTTTAGGAGATGAATAGGGAATAGGTGATGATGAATCAAAAGCTGGCTTAGGACTTAATTTCTTTGCTAATCTCCCAACTGACGAAACTACTTTTGAAGCTAAGTTATCTGGTGATGTGAAATATTCAGGGGTGTGTTCTTTTGCAGCTTTTGCTTTGAACTTTTTGATTTTAGTGAGGCTTTCATCCATCTTTTTGGGTGGCCAATCGTAATCTTCATTAACTACAAAAACTAGAATTGGCTTTTCTTTGGACATTGCATGAAAGTATTCTTGTTCAGTTACCGATGTTTTTGATCCTTTTGGAATTGTTCCGTAGCGGTCGAGATAAACGCCAACAAGGACATCGCATTTGTCGAGTTCTTCTAATGAGGCTACGGTTGGTTCTTCATTGCGCGCACCGAAAATTTCCATGTGGTCAACTTCTTCGCCCATAGTGCGAAGTGCGTTGACAACCGCTTTGCGATGTTCAATCAAGTCAAGGTAGGTGGAACTGAGAAAGACTTTCATGGGCTTATCCTAAATCTCAGAGTTCTCGCCTCTGCGAGATGCTTCGCAAAGAACTCGGAGATTTTTACGTTATCGCGTGATAGGTGTTGCTGTTAGAATCTCTTCTCCCGTTACCATGCTGTACAATACATCAGGGTCGAGGTCGGCGCCGTTGGGCCAGAAGATGGTTCCCCATTCTGGATTGACCTCCACTTTGGCGAAGAAGGTCTCGTCTTTCAATGCGACAAAGACGCCTTTAAACTTGACGAGTTTGCGAATATCCACTTCGCCTTTTGCGCCGTCTTCAAATTCCAGATGAAGATGAAAATCTTTCAGCGGTTTGACTTTTACAATATCCTTTAGCATAAAGTTTACTCCAATGGATCTATCTTGTTTGGCATCGCCTCATTTTGTACAAGTTGCCAATCGTCTCGCAATTCATCCTGATGTGCCAATGCCCATTCAGCGACAAGTCCGAAAACGCGCGGCGGCAGGGTTCCATTCAAGATTGAAATTGTTTCAATGGCGATCTGCGCCTTTGAGTCACCGTAACGAACATGAAAATGAGGTGGCTGGTGATCGCTGTAGTACATCGTGATGATGATGCCAAAGAAACGGGAAATTTCGGGCATGATTTTATCTCTATATCTATTCTACAACGGATTTTGCTTTAAGGGTTGTGTAGAAAAACTTTTTATGATAACGTTCGCATCAAGAAATGAGGTGACCGATGCGAGTCTGTGTTCTTTATGATGATGAGACTTGGGGCTTTACTCCCGCAGAGTTTATCGCGCATTATCCCTGTGAATGGGAGATGCTCACGTTGAGCCGCCCCGTGTTCGATAAGTTGAAGACCATCCGGGATCAAAGCCGCTTCGACGTGTTTTTTAATTTATGTGACGGCGCCCAGGACGAGGATTATCCCGGCTTGGATGTCGTTCAGGCCATGGAAGAATTGAACATGCCTTTTACCGGTTCCGATAGTGGCTTCTACGATCAGTCACGCGAAAAAATGCAGGCCGACGCGGAAGCGTATGGAGTCGGATTTGCAAAAGGCTATCACGTCACGGAAAAAGATGATTTGGATAGCCTTGTCAAAAATTTGCGTTTTCCGTTGATGGTTAAGCATCCAAAGAGTTACAGCAGTATCGAGATAAAGCGCGAGTCGCGTGTGGAGAATCTTGAGCAGTTGCATGCCCAGTTCAAGCGCATGGCTTCCATGTTCGGCGGCGCCCGCGTCGAGGAGTTTATCGTCGGGCGCGAGTTCAATGTCTTTGTTGTGGATAATCCTGACGATCTCGGCCATCCCTTTGTCTATCCGCCCACGGAATTAATCTTCCCTCCCGGCGATGATTTCTGGCACACCGATATCAAATGGGATTATTCGGTTCCCTTTGAATTCCGCCAGGTCATGGATGTGACCCTCGCCTCCCGGCTCCAGGATGCAGGCCGCCGCATGTATCTCGCCTCCGGCGGCACCGGCTACGGTCGTTGTGATGTCCGCATGAACGCACAGGGCGGGATTTATATTCTGGAGATTAACTCTAATCCTGGCATTCTCTATCGCCCCGAAGAATACGGCCCTGCCGATTATATGATGCTGTATGATAAAGATGGCTACTACGGCTTCTTCGACCGCATCTTCCGCTCGGCCATTGCCCGTCAAAAACTGCGCGCCGCGGAAAAGGCCTAGCTGAACAGAACTGTTTTTCTCCATCGGGTACACAAGAGAGATTGGCATCCACGGATGTTTCCTTCGTGCCCTTTGTGTACTATGCCCTGTGTTGTCTCAGGGTTGTGTTTAATAACTCACCTTACGCAGGTTCTCCTCCCCCAAATTCCGTGCCGCAGCGCAGGTCCGGCATTTGGGGAGGGCAGGGTAGGGCTAGGGGTAGGTATTTTCAAAATAACTACTCTTGTGAGCATACTCCCCTTCCTTCTTAGGGAAGGGTCGCGTAGCACTTCCGTCGGCAGGTGTTTTTCCTGCCAGGAAGTCGGGGGTTAGGTCTGGGTTAGGTCTCATTGATACGAAGAATTCTACGATCACAAACCGGCTTTCAAAATACCTACCCTTATGGGGGAGGTTGGGAGAGGGGCTCTGCGTAACATCAGTTAATAAATAAACCGAAAGGTTTATAATCTTCCCATGCGAAGATTGCGGATTGCCCTCGGAGTTGTTCTCTTCCTCATTTCCTGTGCTTTGCTGATCTGGGGATTTTGGCCTGCCGTGCGCGTCCAGCATGTATTGCCGGTCTCGCCCACTCAAATGAGCCTGCCGTTTTCCTGGCTTCCTTTTTTGAAAGTGGCTAACATTACAGCGCAATGTCAG
>PMLN01000229.1 GCA_003158885.1 Anaerolineae bacterium | reverse complement strand
CCAATGGCTCGTGGCCGGAATTTCGAATCGCCTCCAACACGATTAGTTTCAACGGAAAACCCGCGTGATCGAATCCGACGGCAACCTTCATTTTCCGCCTCGCACACTCTTCTTTGCCAACAACGACCTGGCTTCCGATAAAACATGCTCCACGGTCAGCCCAAGGTTCTCAAAAATAATTTTATAAGGAGCCGAGGCGNNGGCGCCAAAGCGGTTAATGGCGATGACCCTGCCCGAATCCCCGGTGTATCGCTCCCAACCCAAACCAGCTGCTGCTTCAACGGCAATCCTCGCTTTGACCTTGACCGGCAATACGGACTCTTTATATTCAGCGTCCTGCATTTCAAAAAGCTGCCATGAAGGAAACGACACGACGCGCACGCTATAGCCTTCCTCTGCCAGCTTCTGTGCGGCATCGTAGATCAGACCGACTTCGGAACCGGAGGCCATCAAAATAATATCCGGCTTCCCGCTTCCAAAAGAAGCAAGGATATACGCGCCTTTTTCTACAGCGGTACCAGTCTTAGGCCGCTCGAAAGTCGGGACGCTTTGACNNGCCCATCGCTCCGTTTGATCGCAATCTTCCAAGCCTCCACCACTTCATTGGCGTCCGCGGGGCGAATCAAGACCAGATTGGGGATGGCGCGCAAAGCGGCCAGTTGCTCAATCGGCTGATGAGTCGGGCCATCTTCGCCGAGGCCGACACTGTCATGCGTAAAAACGAATATGGAACGAATATGGGATATGGCCGCGATGCGGATGGCCGGCTTCATGTAATCCGAAAAGATCAGGAAGGTGCCACCGTAGGGGATCACGCCGCCATGTAAAGCCATGCCGTTGAGCGCGGCGCCCATGGCATGTTCGCGGACGCCAAAGTGAAAGTAGCGTCCAGCCGGATTATCTTTTCCAAAATCAACTGCACCATCGAATTTCGTGTTATTCGAAGGAGTCAAATCAGCCGAACCGCCGACCAATTCAGGCATAATGGTTGAGAGGGCGTTAAGCACCTTGCCAGATGAGACGCGCGTGGCCATGCCTTTTGGATCCGCCGGAAAGACGGGCAATGCCGCCTCCCAACCCTTGGGCAGTTCGCCTTTCAAGCGGCGTTCCAATTCCGCACCGAGATCGGGATGTTCGGCCTTATATACATCGAACCTGTTTCGCCATTCTTTCTCAGCCTTATCCCCTCGCCCAATACTTTCCCGATAATATGCCAGCACATCTTCGGGAATATAAAAGCGCGGTTCCAGCGGCCAGCCGAGGTTCTGTTTGGCGGCATTCAACTCCTCGTCGCCAAGCGGTTCGCCGTGCGCCTTGGCCGTATCCTGCCTATGCGGCGCGCCAAATCCGATATGAGTACGGCAGAGGATCAATGCTGGCTGGGGATGAATTTTTGCAGCCTGTATGGCGGCATCCACTGCATCCACGTTATTCCCATCCTCCACCTTTTGAACGTACCAGCCATAGGCCGCAAAGCGCGCGGCGCGATCCTCGGTAAAAGCCAGGTCCGTGGAACCATCAATCGAAATATGGTTGTTATCGTAAAGATAGATCAGATGGCTTAATTGCAAATGACCGGCCAGCGAGGCGGCTTCCGAGCTTATGCCTTCCATCAAATCGCCATCGGTGACAATTGCGTAAATGTAATAATCAAATAAATCGGGAGAGAATTCCGCGGCCATATGCGCACGCGCCATCGCCATGCCAACGCCGGTCGCAAAACCCTGACCCAGCGGGCCGGTGGTGGTTTCCACACCAGGCGTCAATCCATGTTCAGGATGGCCGGGCGTCCTGCTGCCCCACTGACGAAAGTTCCTGATCTCATCCAATGAAAGATCGTAGCCCGTCAGATGCAAAAGCGAGTAGAGCAGCATCGAGCCATGCCCACCCGACAAAATAAACCGGTCGCGGCCGGCCCAATTGGGATTGCGCGGATTGTGGCGAAGATGACGCGTCCACAAAGTGAAAGCCATTGCGGCGGCGCCCATGGGAAGTCCGGGGTGTCCCGAATTGGCTTGCTGCACCGCATCGGCGGAAAGGAAACGAATTGTATTGATCGCACGTGTTTGCAAATCGTCATTCGGCATGGTCTATCCTCGATTAATATTTTTCCTTCAATGCAGATACCGGAAGCGTAATGAAACCTTCCAGACGATGTCCGAACTGAACCGCCTCGGCGGGTTTTTGGATCACATGCCAGGCGGTATAAGCCGCCAGCATGGCATCCAACTGCGCAGGAGAATGGACAAGTTCAAACGGCAGGATGCCATTCAATAATTTATGGCGAGTGATCTCTTCAAAGAAAACCATCGGATCATGAATATGCAATCCGAGTTCATACAGCAGCAACTCGCGCTGCAGCCGTCCTTCCAAAGTCAAGCGTGAGAACGGATGGGTTCCGAGCAAAACGCAGAAACAGGCATACGAATTCGTTTCCAGCCATTGATGGGTCGCCTCCGCGTTGGGATGCGGTTCAAATCCCAGCCCGGATAATTTTTTGTAGAACGTGAAACCGGCACGGACGGCCGCCGGGCACTGTGATTCTTTGGCATCCGTGCCTTTGACGGCAATGCCGTGTTGGCGCAGTTCATATTCTGCGAGCCGCATCTCCAGGCCATGAATAGACTGCGGGGTCAGGCTTTCCGTTCTGAGATTCTTTTTTATAATACCGTGATTGACATGAGAGGGCGCATTGACTGCAACCAGCGCTGATTTTTGCCCGGCGAGAAACGCCATTATCTCTTCGGAATGCCCATCGGCAAGGGCAACCAGGTTCAAATCACGATCCAGCGCGGCGTAAGTCAATGCCTTATGCCCCGAGATCAAGTCAACGCCAATGTAAACCAAATCCGTGAAAAGCATAGTAAGATATAACCTGTGAAGACAAACAATAGTAGTGTAGCCTAAAAAACAAACTTATGCAACCGATTCTTCGACGTTCCCTATATGCAATCGCTTTGCTGGCCGGCTTGGTCTGGATCTTCGCCAGCGCCGACAAAACCAATTCTGCAACCGCCGGACACATCCCTGCCCCACAAAAAGGGTTCCTGGCTCCCGAATTCAAACTGGACACATTTGATGGCCAGACGGTGGCCCTGACCGATTATCGCGGCACAGCCGTATTGGTGAACCTCTGGGCAACATGGTGTCCGCCATGCCGCGCCGAAATGCCAACTCTCGAAAAGGTATACGAAGAATACAAAGATCAGGGATTGGTGGTGCTGGGCGTAGATGCAACCAATCAAGACAATCCGGACGCCATCGCGCCGTTCGAAAAACAATATCACATCACCTTTCCAATTTTGCTGGATACGAACGGCGAAGCGTCCACCCTTTATGAATTACGCTCCCTGCCGACCTCCTTCTTCGTTGGGCGGGATGGAGTTATCAGGGAGGTAGTGGTCGGCGGGCCGATGTCCGAGGCCTTGCTGCGCACGAACATCGAAGAAATCATCAAATGAATGGTTTATCCTTCTTTCAGAATGTTTTCGCACCGCCCCGCGATCTCATTTTGATCGTCCTGGCCGCATGGCTGGGCTTGACGTTGTCCGAGCGGCGAGCGACGCGCCACCGTGTTAATCTGGATTCACTAAGCAACATTTTGCTTGTCGGCGTTTCCGGTTTTATCCTGGGCGGACGCATTCTTTATGCACTTGAGAATCTCGCCAGCTTCGCTCAAAGCCCTTCCAGTATCTTCTCCATTAACACCTCGCTTTTCGATCCATGGGGCGGCCTGGCCATTGCAGCCCTCTCCGCCCTTGCCTATGGACAGCATATTCATCTTCCGTTTTGGAAGTCGCTTGACGCGCTGACCCCATTTTTCGCCGCATTAGCCATCGGGATAGCCTGCTCGCACCTGGCTGCCGGCACGGCATTTGGCAAGGAAACAAATGTTCCCTGGGCCATTGATCAATGGGGCGCGCTGCGACACCCGACCCAAATCTACGAGATCATCGCCTCACTTTTGATCCTGGCTTTGATCCTTATCCAGAAGCCCAATCCCACCGCGGGGTATGAATTTCTATTGTTTGTTGCATTGACATCTGCGAGCCGGCTGCTCATCGAAGGCTTGCGCGGCGATAGCACCTTGATCTTGGGCGGCCTGCGCGCCGCGCAAATTACGGCCTGGTTTATTCTGTTCGCCACATTCATCGGATGGGAATATAAAATAAGGCAGGAACACCGGGAGGAATAGCAATCACCCTTCGCAACCTCGAAAGAATAAAGCCCGGCTATTTGACCGGGCTTTATGGTATGCTTTTGCGCTCGATTTATTAACCGACTTCCGGTTCTATCAACCCATAGGAACCGTCGCGGCGGCGGTATAGCACATTGATCTTGCTGGTATCGGCATTGTAGAAAATAAAGAAATTGTCATGGCTGAGCAATTTCATTTGTTCCACCGCTTCCAATTCGTCCATCGGCAGGATACGGAACTGCTTGCGGCGCGCAATCAGGGGAGGCAGTTCGCCGGTATCATCCTCTGGCGCGACATTCTCCTCCACATCGCTTGCCGAGCGGCCATCACCGCGCCCATGATAATGCTTGCCCTTGTAACGATCGATCTGGCGCTGCAGCTTATCGATGGCGGAGTCAAAGGCCACCAAGGCCTCATCCGCGCGCTCCTCCGTGCGAAGCAGCAATCCTTTGCCGCGCACCGTGATCTGGGCCACGTTGCGATCGGCGGCGCTGCGAGCCGATTTATGATAGGTCAGTTCCACATAGGCTTCCTCAATGGCGGGCAAGTAATGATCCAGCTTTCCAGCTTTCTTTTCCACATGATTCTTGATGTGATCGCTCATCCGAATGTTGCGTGTTTGGACATCCACTTGAATTGCCATACAGGCCTCCTTATCAGGAATAGAGAATTTAGACGAACTGTTCAGACGCCATTCAAGCCATGACGAGCAAAGGCGCGGGATACCGACAATGCAAAAACGTCCCGCGCTCCCGCAGCATAAAGCGCCTCGGCGCAGGACGAAAGAGTGGCTCCCGTTGTGGCAACATCATCCATCAATAAAATAATACGGTTCTTCACGCGCGTCCCCCGAGCCTGAAATGCCCCGCTGACATTCAGGCGGCGCTCCGACTTCCCCAATCCAACTTGAGATCGAGTCTCGCGTACCCGGTTCAAAGCATCAGGAGCAAAGGGCATTCCGACCGCCAAAGCAAGTGGACGCGCAATCAAACTGACCTGATTATAACCCCGTTCCTGAAATCGTTTTTTGCCCAATGGAACCGGAACAACCATTTCAACCGGCCATTTAAGATCGGTGACAAACTGGACCAGTTGAGCGGCAAGGGCATCACCGAGCGCCATGTCCCCGTAATATTTAAGTTTATGCAAGGCGTCGCGAACGGGAGCATCAAACACCGACCAGGAACGGAGAAGGCGATACTGAGGCCGCACCTGTCTGCAATCCGCACATAGCCCCGCTTCGTCCACAGATTTTCCGCAAACATCGCAGACCGGTTCCACAAGGTGTTGGACTCCATTCCGGCAATCTTCGCACCAACGCGAACCCGGCTTGCCGCAACCGCCGCAAGCCGGTGGGAACAACAAATCCAAACTACCCCAGGCGAACCTGAACAAAAGATACGCCAGGGAAGTGTTCAGCCCCAACCCAATCCTCCTGGAAGATTTCTTTTTTTAATGGAACATGGAATGCTGTATCTGGATACCGGCTGGCACCAGCAAAATGATAAAGATGGAAGGAAAGGTAAGGAAGACCATCGGAAGAAGCATTTTGATCGGCGCTTGATGCGCCAGCTCTTCCGCACGCTGGCGGCGTTTGATGCGCATCTGATCCGATTGAATGCGCAGCACTTTCGCCAGACTGACACCCAGAATTTCGCTTTGAATCACCGCGGCTACAAAACTGGTCATCTCCGATAGGCCAACCCGATCCGACATATCCTTCAAGGCTTCCCTTCGTGTTTTACCCAATTGGATCTCGCGAATGGTCCGCAGCAAAGCCCTGGAAAGCTCGTTATCCCATTTCTCACTCACCTTGGACATGGCGGCATCGAAACCCAATCCGGCTTCAACGCAAATGGTCAGCAAATCGAGAGCATCCGGCATGGCTTTGCGAATATCCTTTTGGCGCGCATTAATCCGGCTTTGAAGCATCAATTGAGGAATGAAAAATCCAATAACGGTCAAGACGGTTACGATAAGAAAAACCCGCAGGAACGGCCATTTACTGGGGGCGATCAGGGAAAGAAAGAGCATTACTCCGCCAAAGACCACCGCAAACACAAAGCGGGAAGCCAGTAAGGTTGCGGCGTCCACATTCCCGAACGGATTCCCGGCCAGTTCAATTTTCCTGGCAGTATCCTCCAGCGCCTTCTGCGGGGTAAAGCGGGTTGAAAATTCACCAATCCGGCGAAGCAACGGCAAAAGAACACGTTCGCTAAACGGCTGCTGCATCTCGATCTGCTCGATGGATTGCACCACATCCCCGCGCTGGGTGGCATCCGCCAAACGAGCCATCAGCGGATCGTCTTCCGTGTTGCGGCGCGTCGCGCCAATTCCTGCCACAACCAACGCCACCGCCCCACCGATCACAACCACAATAACAATTACCCAGATCAAAATATTGAGCATGTTACACCTCGATATTTGCGATTCGCATCATCACAAAATAACCCAGCCCAATCATACCCAAGACAGTACCCCCCGCAATGGCTGCACAAAGCGGGCCGTCATCCAAAAAAGACTTTATGTAAGCCGAATCAATAAACCAGAGCAATACTGCCAAGATGAGGGGTATAAAGGAGAGCAAAGCGCCCGATGCACGCACCTGGGAGGTCAGGACCCGTATCTCTCCCTTGATCTTTACGCGCTCGCGGATCGTAAATGAAATGGTATCCAGGATTTCGGACAGGTTACCGCCCACTTCGCGCTGGACATTGATGGCGGTAACCATAAAATCCAAATCTTCGCTGGGAATGCGGCGCAAAAGATTGGACAACGCCGCTTCCATGGAAATGCCAATTTGCATTTCCTGCACCACGCGTCGAAATTCATCTGAAATGGGTGAAGGCAATTCCTTGCTGACCGCCTCCATTGCCTGCATGGTGGAATATCCCGCACGCAGGCCGTTCACCATGAGATTCAACATATCAGACAATTGTTCATTGAACTTGGTCAACCGCCCAGCTTGCTGCCGGCGAACATAAAAACCGGGAATGAAATAACCGGCCACTGCCCCAATTCCAAAGGAAAGGATACTCCGGCCGCCGATCAGCCATGCAATCGCGCCCACACCGATCACCGCAATCACGATCAAAGCGATGTACTCGCCCGCCTTGAATTTCAAATCTGCGCGCGCCAAGTTGCGGCTGATGCGTTCGCCAAAGGATGTGTTCTCGACGCGTTCGGAGACCCATTTCGTTAGAGTCGAATTTTTGGTCTGGCGGTCCACAGATTTGTCTTCATTGAGATATTGACCGAGGCGTTGTTCGACCATTGTCCGTTCACTCGAAGCCGAAACCACCACCCCTATGATCAAAAGAATGATCACCACGATACCGCCAATGACAATTAACCATGCGACCATCTTAATCAGCCACCTTTTTGAATGATTGGGATTCTACAAGCGCCGCCGTTCGCCGATGCCAAAAATGGAGGGGGGCAAATGAATACCGGCTGTTTCAATCTTATCCATGAACTTCGGACGCAAACCGGTCGGGCGCAACCGGCCGATTATCTGACCGTTCTCGATGCCCGTCTGCTCAAACACAAAGATGTCGGTCATCGTAATCACATCGCCTTCCATGCCGCTAATCTCTGAGACGGCCACCACTTTGCGAGTCCCATCCCGCATACGCGCAACCTGGCAGACCAAATCAACCGCACCGGTAACCTGTTCGCGAATAGCCCTGACGGGTAAATCCATGCCGGCCATCAAACACATGGTCTCGATACGGGAAAGCGCATCCCGCGGACTATTGGCATGGGCCGTGGTCATGGAGCCATCGTGCCCGGTGTTCATGGCCTGCAACATATCCAAAGTCTCACCGCCTCGGCACTCACCTACGATAATACGTTCAGGGCGCATACGAAGGGCNNGGGCGGGATTCCAATGTCACCACATGCTCCTGACGCAATTGCAATTCGGCGGCGTTTTCAATGGTGATGATACGTTCATCCGCCGGGATGAAGCTGGATAACACATTCAAAAAAGTGGTCTTACCCGATCCGGTGCCGCCGGAAATGATGATGTTCAATCGGGCTTCCACGCAAGCTTTCAAGAACTGAATTGCCTCCGGAGTAATTGTGCCAAATTGAATCAACTGCTCCACGGTAAAAGGGTCCTTGGCGAACTTACGAATGGTCAGAACCGGGCCCACCAATGAAATCGGTGGAATGACGGCATTCACACGAGAGCCGTCCTGCAAACGGGCATCCACATAGGGGCTGGATTCGTCAATACGGCGGCCAAGCGGCGCGACAATGCGGTCGATGATCCGCATCACATGCTCATTATTTTCAAAGGTCACAGGCACGCGCTGGACTTTGCCTTTGCGCTCGATGAAAATATTCTTGGCGCCATTCACCATGATTTCCGTAATGGTGTCGTCTTCAAGAAGAGCCTGAAGAGGACCAAGACCAAGAATTTCAGCGACAATCTGTTCAAACAGGCGCGCCCGTTCCGGCCTCGATAAAACGATATTTTCCTCCGTCAGAATCTGCTCAAAAAGATCCTGAATTGTCTTGCGAACCTCGTCGGTCTTGGTGGGATCTATTGAAGGATCAAGTTCGGCAAGCAATTTATTTTGGACACGCGTCTTGAGATCGAAATAAGAACCCGCTTGAGGAGAGGTAGTCGGGGCGCTAACCCTTCGAGCTTGAACGGATGAGAGACGCGAAGAGTCGCCGCCCTGCGATCCGCCGCTGCCAGAAGGTTGCGATGGAGCAGATCCCTGTCCCTGTTGGCCGCTTTGCTCAATACGTTTAAGTAATGACATAACTTTACTCCTTAACGCTTACCGGTTGAAACTCCTGGGGACTCAAGCGCAGCCAAGTGTGCACGTACTGCCTCCGCAAGACCTAATATGCCTCTGGCAGCCGGCTGGGACTTATTATCCAACATGAACGGAACACCCCGGTTGACCGCCGGGATAACCGTCCGTTCATCCAGTGGAATGACCGCCTTGACTTCCTGCTTGAGATTCTCGCCAACCCGTTCGGGAGTAATGGCAATACGCTTATCGTAGCGATTCATGGTAAACACAATGCGCTCCCGCACAATGCCCATCGTCTGGGATAAATCCAGAAACAGGCGGGCGCTCTTAATGGCAGGAATATCCTGCGTGGTGACAAGCACGATCGCGTCGCCTGCATCAATGGCAGCCAGGGTGACATCCGTCAAAAAAGACGCGGTATCCACGACCACATATGCGTATAAACGTTTCAAATAGTTCAGGACCTTGGAAAACTGATCTGCAGTAATTTTCTCGGCCATTTCGGGGCGCTGAGGGGCTGCCAGGATATGAATCCCGGATGGTTCGTGCTTAATCATAATACTTTGGACGACATCAGGATCCAATTCATCCACGCGCGGCGCGATATCCAGAATTGTGTTTTTCCCCTGCTCATTAACAAAAATCGCCACATCGCCAAATTGCAGATTGGCATCCACCAAAACCACGCGTGTGTCTTCATTATGCAGAGCCAGCGCCAGGTTGACCGCTATGGTGGTGCAACCCGTTCCGCCTTTCGGGCTGTATATAGTGACAATCTTTCCCTCGGGCAGGCTGGCCATTCCAGGGACAACAACCGGCCCATTGCCAGGCGTGGCCGAGACCATACGCGCCTGGATGTTCTTGCTGCGCTCATTGCGCGCCATTTCGCCGGCACGGCGTATGGCCGAAATCAATTCATCGCCCGTGGGGGGCTTTGCCAAAAAATCGCGTGCGCCCGCCAGCATCGCCCGCCGCATATAGTTCTGATCGTTTTGGACCGACAATATAACAACTTGAATGTGAGGCGATTTCTGGCGGATGGCTTCCGTGGCGGTGATGCCGTCAATATCGGGCATATTGATGTCCATCAGCACAACATCCGGGTCCAGTTCACTGGCAAACTGGATGCCTTCTTTTCCGGAGCGCGCCGCGCCGACAACATCCACATCTGTCTCAAATTGAAGCAGTTTACGGACATTCTCGCGCGTATCGGCGACATCATCCACGATCAGAACACGAATTTTATCGGCCATTCTTTTCTCTAAAGTTCGATTTACTCCAATAAATACTTATTTGGAAGGAATATCATTGGGCAGAACCGGCTGCGTCAAGGCGCCAATAGTAGGCTGGGTCCCATACGGCAGTTTCGCAGGGATCGGAATATTATCTTGGCTCAGCGCATATTGCAACGTGATCGCGTTAGTTGCCTGACGTGACTGATCATTCGGGTTTCTCAAAACAAACATGATCTGCGCCTTAATAAAAACCAGGTAGTCGAGCATATCCGCATCCTGAGGCGAAACGAGCAGCGTAATGAGGTCGGGGGCGACCGTGGGAGCGGATGTTTGCTGCTGCTGTTGTTGTTGCTGCTGGGCCGCAGTCTGGCTGGAGGAAACCTGAGAAAAATCTCCAACCTTCATCACGACCACATCCTGCAGAACAGTCTGGCATACTACGCGGCTATGTTGAGGCTCGGAGGGTATAACGAGTTTTGGCTGTTGTAACGATGGCTCAAGCTCGATGCGCCCATCAGTGCTAGGCTGCATTTCAGAATGAATTCCGAGCGTAAGCGTGCCACTCCCGGGAGCGGTTACAATGGATGTGTAATTTGGCAGAGCAGATTGAAAATTAGAGTCCAAGTCAACAAAGGAGAGACAAACATTTACGTTGACATGAGCGCCATCGGCAACCCCATAAGATGACAAGGAGAAGCGGCTCGTCGGTACGGATGCCGCCACCATGCCTGGCGGGATAACCGTTGCCCAAGAAGGTCCGGGAATTGCCACTGTCTGTGATGCATCAGTGACCTCCCCCTTCGTAATAAATGTGCCTTGACTCAGGGGAATGCTGGCAATCTTGTTATTAAGCAGATCAGCTTTATCAGCCGTTGTATACATATCGGCCGTTACCATGGTCTGAGGCAGGGTCTTGGTGTTCAACACGTCTGCAGTGATTTTCCCGCCTAGCGGTATGTTTTGGCCGGCAACGTAAACATCCACATTCGTGGGAGCCGCCTGTTGCGTGGTTTGGGGCAACAACTGACGAATTACAACGAATCCGATCACCAACGCGATAACCACAATCAACACTACGAAGATGAGAATTAGCCCGCGGCGCATATGGTTCTCCTCTCAAGCAAGGGATAATAATTCTGTATTATGTTCATTATACAAGAAAAATGGCTAAACAGGTTGGCAAAAAAGTGGGACTCTGTCGGTCCGACAGAGTCCCACCCGCTCGCCAGGAGCAGTCAAAACTTTAGACACCACTGAGGCTTGTGTTGACTTTGCTGAACACATTGCCGATCGTCGGGCCCAAAACCATCAAGACCGCGATAACAACAATGGCAACCAAAACAAGAATCAGCGCATACTCAACCAGACCCTGGCCTTTCTCTTTCGGGGCGAATAACATGGGAATTAATTCTCCTTTCCATATGGATTCTCTGGAGGCCTTCCAGAGTTATACCTATTATAGCGAAATCCAAATAATAATCAAGGTGCAGTCTTAACAATAATGTTAGTCTAATACTTCTGTAATTGATTTAACATGAATCGTGCCGTTTAAGCCCCCAAAAAGCCGTATATGGCGTTATATAAGTAAACCATAAGAGAGTATTTCAACATTTCAGGCTACGCAGGCCGGCACCATGCGAATCAAGTTCAATTGCGAACCAGGATGGAAAAAGAAATCCGAGCTCCTTTGCCAACTGCGCTATCTGCAATAAACGTGCCGCCCAACATTTCAGTCCGCTCACGAATAAGCTTCAATCCCAAACTGTTTCCTTTAAGAACAGCCTGGGGGTCAAAGCCCTTTCCATTGTCATCCACGCTGACGCGTATCATATCGCTTCCCATTTCCAAGGCGATCTTCACCAGTGTAGCCTGGCTGTGACGGGAGGTGTTTCCAAGAAGTTCCTGAACCGCACGAAATATCATCACCTCCAAATATGGAGCGATGCGGCGATCGCCGCCGGTAATCACCAGGTTGGCGTCCAACCCCGTCTGATCTTTAAAGGCCTCCACATATTTACGCAAGGTGGGGGCAAGCCCCAAATCGTCGAGCATCATGGGGCGCAATTCGAAGATGAAATTGCGGACTTTTTGAAAAGTTCCCATGGCTGCGGCTTTTAAATTGCCAAGCTCTTCCTTGGCCTGGGCTGCGTCCACATCCAGAAGCCGCATCGCAATTTCGGTTTGCAGGATGAAGTTCGACATGGCCTGAGCCGGCCCATCATGCATCAGACGGGAGAGCCTCTGCCGCTCCGCCTCCTGGGCATTGATGATCATCTCCATCCCGCTGGAAGGAGATTTCTCGGCATTCGGAGTGGAATCGCTATCGGCGGCAGTTCCTGAAACAAGCCTGTCAAGAGCAACCTTGTATTTTTCAAGGTGATTCTTATCGCTTTGCAGTTTTTCCAATTGCCCGCGCATCACGAACAGGCGCTGCTGTGCATCCAGGGCGGAATCATAAGCCATCCGGATATCCTGTGCGGAAGTCTTTTCAACCTGATTTTGTATCTGCTGAAGGTGAGCTGTGATGGCCGCGTTACGCTGAGCAAGCTTGGATACCTCGCCCTGACTCTGCTCGATCATCAAGGTGATCTCGCGCATCGCGCGTTGAGTCTCCTCCAATTCAGCCTGAACATCAAAATTCTCATCCGTCATTTTCAACATCCTCAGAATCTACATTTCATTTCCGGTTTTATTTACGGAATTCTTCAACTGCACCCAGCCATGTTTCAAGGCATACACCACAGCCTGCGTGCGATCTTCCACGCTGAATTTCCGCAAGATCGAGGTCACATGATTCTTGACCGTTTGATGACTGATGCCCAGCAAACCGGCGATTTCCTTGTTGCTCATGCCCTTGACCACGCACTCCAGTACTTCCATTTCCCGCTCGGAAAGCGGATGGAACGGGCTTCCGGGTTCACTATACGAGCGCCGCATCCCCCCCACCTGCTCATTCACCCACACATCCAACTCGTGCTGATTCAATACCCGCGCGCCGAACATAAACTTACCCTGGGCGACTTCACGAATAATCTGAATTAAGTTTTGGGGTTCGATATTCTTCGAGCAATAGGCCGCCGCACCGGCGAGGGCAGCATGTAAAGCCTGCTCGATGTCATCATAGCCCGTGACCAGGAGCACGCGGGTGGGTAATTTTTCCTGGGTCACCTGATGCGTGATCTGCTGGCCGTTGATCCCCGGCAAATTAACATCGAGCACGGCCACAGCCGGTTGGAGGGAACGAATCAATTCCAATGCCTCGGACCCGTTGGGGGTCTGCCCCACCACTTTCATATCCGCTTCCAAAGTCAACGCATCCACCACACCCTGGCGGAACAACGGATGATCATCCACAATGAGCAAAGTGATTTTTTTCATTCCAAACCTGCAAATCCTCGTTCAGTATAGCATGAATATATAACCTGATTCTAACCGATTAAGGGGTATTCCAGCGATAGACAGCCATATTCATTTCACCCGCGGCAAGGGCAAACCGTCCGCCGCTGGTAAAGATGACCGGTGCGGCGCGCGTGAGATCGGGGTAGATGCCCGGGAAGGCGATCAGATAACTGACGCGGCGCTGATCCAGGTATTCGGCCAAGCGGGTCTCATTACGCATAAATGGAATGACCTGCGGGGAAACAAGACCGGCCAAATCCACCAAGGGATGACGATCAAAATAACCCAGCGCGCCGATATCGTGGGCGGCAATAACCGCGTTGGGAGGGATATTCTGTGCGACCCATTTGGCTGTGACCACCATCTCCGATTCGATTAACCCGACATCCTCGCCATAGGCGCGGGCACCTATGACCACAAAACCAAGGGACACAAGGATCAGGCTGAACTGCCAGCCCCATTGCACCAGCCGGTGATAACGCCGCCACAGATTCGATTTTGAAAATTCCAGGAAAGCCAGCAAACCGAACAAAAACAAAACCGGCATGGCGGGCATAAGATAGCGGCCATGCTGATAGGCGGGCAGGCGCGCAAGGTAGATATAAAAATAGCCGCCGCACCACAACATGGAAGAGATGTCCGCCCAGGAGTGACGCCGAATGGACAAAACAATCCAGGCAATGATGCCCGGCAAAAGGAGGATGCCCGGCCCGCTAAAAACCTGCAAAAGGAAGACGCCAATCCGCTGAGGCCATGGTAGTAACAGCGAGGCATACTCCGCCTGCTTGGCGTAGAACGTGTTGGGCATGGGCGTGCCGGAAAGCCAAAGGTTGAAAAGAAGATAGGGAACGAAAAGCGAACCGAAGCCGATCAGGTAACGAAGGATGGCATTGAACTTATCCCGATTGGATTTTTCGACCAGAAGAACGGTCAGGATTACGGGAGCGAGGAGAGTGAGGCCATCGGGGCGAACCCAAACACTCAGGCCGGTGAGCAAGCCCATGGTCAAGTAACGACGCGAGCCGGTCAGAAGAAAAGCCAAAACTGCCGTCAAGAGCAAGGCATCCAGCAGGGTTTCCATGCCGGACATGGCAGCCCACAGGAAATGCCACTCGGCNNCCGCCCATGAGATAGGTCCAAAAATAGGGAGCGAGACCCAGACGAAAGCCAAGCGCGAGCAGGAAGGTCCAAAGCGGCGCGGTGGAACCCGCCGAGGGATGCCCAAGCTGAAAGGCCCATTGACCATAAAGGGCAAGGTTGCGGGCATAGGTTTGATGAATCCATGAGTCATCCAGCGGAAAGCCGATCCGATAGATAAGCGCACTGGCCAGCAAATAAGCGCCGGCGCCCAAAAGGACGGCAAGCGCAAGGAAGAGCAGGTCGCGGCGTTTTAGTTCAAGGTTGGATTTCAAAGATGCGTGTGACATTATTCGGCTCATTGACCTCGCCCAGGAAACGAAGGAAAGGATCGCTCTTGTCGTTATAAATCACTCCGACGGGACCGGAGGCGCCCGCAGCTTCAATCGCAACAAAACGGGCGTGGAAACGTTTGGCAGCGGACAGCAAAGAATTTTCATCCCCATAGGGAATCACAATCGCCGAACGACCGGTCATCAAGTAATAACCGGGGGGATTGCGAACTATGACCACATCTCCAGGCACGACACCGTTTTGCTGAAGCACGGCCTCGACCTTGGGATAAATTTGTTGATCCTCGTCCCAGCCGGGTTGAAGGACGCGGATATAAAAAATAACGCCGGTCATTAAAATAGCAATACCCACCAAAGCAATACGGAAAACCGGGAAGGCCTGTGAATTCAAGCCGCCGTGCCGGCGCACGAAGCCAATGGCGGAATCCAAACCCAGAGGCGCAAGAGTCCACCACAGGGATTGGAGGGCGGCGCCCGAATGGAAGAAACTGCCGCGCGGCCCCGCGAACGGAAAGACGACCGTCATCACGAATAAAAGAGCGAGCCAGGCCAGGGAGGCGAATTGAATGCGCTGATCGCGTCGATATTGCCAAAGTCCGATCAGGATAAACGGGAACAGGAAAATGCCACCCTGCGCGGCGAAGGCATTGAGGAGATTGTTCCGCAAGGCATCCCAGCGAACGGCCAGGATGGCCTGCCAGCCTTGCGCAAGCCATGATCCCAGGGTCAGTTGACTGGCAGGAAAGGCGAAGGTCTCATCGTAATTCTTGAGCCAAAGCAGATAAGATCCGCCAGGGGCAAGCAGGGCGCCATAGAGTTGTTCATTGCGCCAAAACCACGGCCCCATGATGATGAGAAAGCCGAGCAAGGCAAGGGCAAGGTTAATGAAGGCCGCACCCAATTTGCGCTCAGAGATGAAACGCCAAAGGATCAGAAGAACGGTCAGACCGATCCAGAGCAAGCCGTCACTGCGGGCAAGAGTCAGTAGACCGGCGATCAGCCCAAGGAATAAATATGTATGAGGACGATGATTCGTGCAAAGCAAAAAATACAAACCACCCAAAGTGATATAGATGCCATAATTATCCGAGACGGGAATGAAGGGCGCGTAATAAATCGAGAAGACCGCCAGCAAGCCCGAAGCGAAGGCAAGATCACGGCGCTTCGAAAAGTTGTACGCCAGGGCCGCAGTAGTTACAGGCGCCAGCATGGCGAAAACCAGAAAACCGAGACGACCGGCGGCATAAGTGGTTTGACCCGTAACAACCAGACCGGCGGCGGCCACGATGGAGGCCAGCGGCATCCAATAGCTGTGGGAAGGTTGAGGCAGAGATTGAGGATCGTCGAGATAATTCCAAACATAAGGCTCGGTGAAGCCCCTGCCCTGCGCGAGTTGAAGGCCGCCGCCGAAATAGTAATCAGAATCGAGATAACCGGGGAAAGGCTCGAAGTAGGCGAAGAACAAAGAAACGAGCAAGCCAAGCAAGGCAAGGAGAAGAAAATGACGCCAAGTCATATACCCAAGTTCCTAGAGAGTGTTTTTGAAGGCCAATTCACCGCAGATAAACACGGATGAAGAGGATTTAAGAGAATTTTTGAACCGGCTTTTATCAATAATCTGCATTTATCTGTGGCTAAGAACGAATTTCAAAATACTCTCTATGCACGCGAGGCGCGCACTGCCTCAAGCCAGGTGCGCGGCGGACGAATGAACCACCAACGCGTCCAGTATAAGCCCAGGAGGGTGAAAAGTGGATAGAAGAGATAAAGCAGATCGAGGTAGAACTGGCTTTGAAAAATCACACTGCGAATGAGAAATCCCCAGGGGAACAGGAGAACGATCAAATAAAGCAGACCGGCCACCCCATATCCATAACGCCAGCGTTCCACCACGGTAACAAAGATCAGGGCCAGGGCCGGGAAGAGCACAACCAGATTAACCAGTTCCGTGCGGAGGCCGATAAGGGGCGTTACCGCCAGGGTTAGACACGCAGTCCAAATAAAATGGCGAGAGTCGCGGCCACGCGAGGCGTACCATTCAAAGCCCAACAAAAGGAGCAGACCGACAGGAATGATCCAGGTCAGGCGCGGATCAAAGGAGGGCCAAAAACGAAAGAGAACCGCGCTGGAGGTGAAGCCATAGGCCGCGCGAAGATCGGTCAGGCAGGATTGCAGGAAGGGAATGACCCAGCCGGGATTCATCAAAAACGAAGCGATCAAAAGGATGAACATCAACATCCCAAAGCCGTAAAAGACGCGCGAGCGTTTTTCGTAATAGACGCGCCAGACCACATAGATAAAAAACAACAAGCCGACTTCCCAGCGGAAGAAAGCCAGCACAAGCAAAGCACCCGCCAGTTCATCCTGCTCGGTTTGCAGGGCGTAAAGGATGCCCATATAAAGCAAGCCCAGCAAGATAACGGGCGCGCCATCCAACAAGGCGGAGATGGAGTAAAAGGAAAAAATGCCGAGGAGAAAAAATGCGGCCAGGAAAATACGGCGAGGCGACCACTCGATCAGGCGCAAGACCAGAAAGGCCGTCCCAAGCAAGGCGCCTTCGTTCAGGAACATCCACAAGCCGCGCACCACAGTGGGATCCACCACAAAGCGGGAGGGAAACAAAGCGAAGAGGGTATCGGAAATAAAGGCAAAGGGGAAATAGAGAGGCAGAAGAAAAAACGGAACAGTCAAATCATAAGGATTTTGAGAGGCGGAGGCGGCCTGAGCATAGGCCAATTGCTGGGATTGAAGGGCGACATCCAGATTATAAGGATTGACATGGCTGAATAAAAACATGCGGGCGCCTTCCCAAGGCGAATAGAACCCGCCTCCGCCTCCGACCGAACGGCTGAGCCCGATATTGACGCCCACCAGAACGCTGATGACGATTACGGCCACAAAGCCGATCAGGCTCAATAGGCTGATCTCACGAGGGGTTAAACGCGGTTTCCGCCGAAACTCCACTGCCCCACCCCTTAGGGAGTCAAAATGTTTACAGCGTGAGGGAAGATGCGATACTCCAGATCGGTAACCCATTCATCGAACAATTCGCCATCGGTATGTGCCGGGGAAGGTTTATCCAAATGTACCTTCAGCCGCGTGAAATTAACTTCGACCATTCCCGGCAGTTCCACATAATTACCTTTATCCGGCTTGAAGGCCTGAGGCAGGGCCGTAAAAAGTCCGAGACGAGTGCTGCGGTAACCGAAGGCGAGCGTCAACTTGCCATCGAACGGATCGGCATGCGGGGTCATGAAAAATCCGCCGGTGCGGCGGCCGTTGCCAACCGAAGCCAGCGAAAGCTTGCCCTTGTACTCACCGCCATCCCAAACCAGTTCACCCTGCCATTCAGGTTTGTCCATGATGGCCCACAGGGCGGCGACCAAATAGCGGGCCATGCCCTTGAGCCATTGAATCCGTTCGTGGCGGGTGGAGACATACGTTTCGAGACAAATGGCGGAATTGTTGAGGAACAATTTTTCATTGCATTGGCCAAGGTCCACCGGTTTGACACTGCCATCCGCAATCACGCGGGCGGCTGTTTGCAAGTCCAGAGGCAGCCCGAGGGCGAAGGCAAAATCGTTGGCGGAACCCATTGGCATAATTCCAAGCGTGACCGGAAATTGTCCCTTGCGATCCCAATAACGGGCAGCCCCATTCACCACCTCGCCGACGGAACCATCACCGCCGGCAACCACGAGGGTGGTAAAGCCGGCTTGGACCGCGTCCGCGGCCAGGTCAACGAGGTGATCGGCATGTTCCGAAACGGACATATCAAAATCAATGCCCGCCGATTTAAGCGCGGCTTCCGCCTCCGGCCAGCGCTTGCGCGCATTCCAACGATTCGCAAAGGGATTCAGTAATACTTTTGTTTTCATCGGGGTTCCATTAAATGAGTATGGTCAATTTTACACCATCCTTTTGTTTATCCACAGATTTTTTATAGAAAGTTTTGCTACCGTACAAAACCATTTTGGGACGCAGATGAACGCTGAAAACGCGGATTTTTAATTGGTTTTTCTGCGTGAATCCGCGCTCGTCCGCGTCCAATTTCCGAAATGTACGGTAGAGAATAGAAAGTTAGAAGGTTGAAAGGTTGGAAAGTTGGAAGGTTTGATTGCTCCCGTTCAATGGCGCTTTCAAAATCCAGGGTGAACCTATATTTCTTCATTTCCTTCATCCCTTCCCCCTTCTCACTTCTCACTTCTTCCTTCATCCTTTCTTAACCATCACTCCCTTGCATTGTGAAGTCAAGACGGCCAGAAAAATGATGACGCAGCCTGCAATTTGAACCGGTAAAAGGTACTGTCCGAGGGCCAGCCAACCGGCGATCACCGCAAAGACGGCTTCAAGGCCGAGGATCAGGGCGGCCTCGGTCGGAGGGGTATGCTTCTGGCCCCAAACTTGCAGGGTGTAGCCCACACCGATGGAGAGTGTGGCGCGATAGAGGATGGCGCCCAGCACCGGAAGAGCCAGCAGCAGAGAGAGAGGCTCGAGGAACAAGCCGAGCATCAAATTCATCAGCCCGCAGATAAAGAAGTGACCGGAGGCGAACGAGATGGATTCAAATTGGGAGGCAAACTTGCCTAGCACGACAAAATGAAGCGCCCAGAAGAGGGAACCGGCGATCTCGAGGGCGTCACCGGGTTGGAGTTGAAGGCGGCCGGCGGTTGAAAGCAGGAACGCGCCGATCACCGCCATGCTCACGGCGATCACATCCAGCCAATGCGGCTTCTCACGGAAGGCGATGAATAACAGGAAGGGCGTGAAGACGGTATACAGGCTGGTGAGGAATCCGGCGTTGGCGACCTTGGTATAGAAGATGCCGACCTGCTGTAAAGCGGTGGCGGCAAACAGGATCACGCCCGCAACCAGCATCCACAGCCACTGGAGACGCGGGATCTTTTGACGGCGCGGGATGAAAGGAATGAGGATCAGGGAGGCGAGTATGAAACTGACACCATTGAACAGGTAGGCCAGGTGGTATTGCCCGGCAATCCCTTGGGCCACAAAGGCTGTGCCCCAGATGATGGCAACGAGGAACAGAAGCAAATCGGCTTTGAGACGCATGGGGATTCGAGCAATGGTAATGGGGAATTGGGAAATAGGGAATAGTGAATGGTTAATGGAGGATGAAGTTTGATCTTATCCACCTTCTACAATATTAATCTCATCACACCAAAAGGTTAGGCTGTTTGCCTGCCTTCCATTTGCGAGATATACTTGGAGTATGCAGCTCTTTGAAGCGCTTTCAATGCACGTTGCCGCATGGCGGGAAGAGAATTACAAGCATGATGAATTTCCCGCAATCGCAGAAATCCTTGAATGGGCGCATCAACCCGATGTGCCGACTTTCCGTTTGCGCGCCCCCCAATTGCGAGCGCTGGAAACATACTGGTACTTGCGGTTGGCGGAAAAAACACCGCACATCTTTGATTTGTACCAATCGTTATTTCCCAAAAAGAAAGATTTACTTGAAGCCTTCGGTATTCCTGATGAAGCATTTGCCCGCGCAGATTATGATCTAGATTCTTTGGTTGAGACCATCAAGAGTGACGGGGATTTCGTAAAAGAATTCCACCTTGAAACGGTGCGCGAAACCTTAACGCTGGATTACCCAAGTTATATTCTTGCATTAGCAATGGGCGCGGGCAAGACGATTTTGATCGGCGCAATTTTTGCAACCGAATTCGCAATGGCGCAGGAATATCCTGATAATGGCTTCGTGGAAAACGCCTTAGTCTTTGCCCCAGGCAAAACCATCATCGAGAGTTTGCGCGAGTTGGCGGAGATGAAATATGAAGCCGTGTTGCCGCCGCGCATGTATAAGTCCTTTGCGGCAACGCTGAAATTGACCTTCACGCGCGACGGCGATCCTGATATTCCAGTTACGCGCGGCAGTTCGTGGAATGTGATCGTCACGAACACCGAAAAAATCCGCATTCAAAAAGAAACGATTCGCAAGAGCGATATGCCAACTCTGTTTAGCCGTGAAAGAGAAGATGAAGCCAAAACCGAAGTTGCAAACTTACGCTTGCAAGCCATTGCAAGTTTACCCAAGTTGGCGATCTTCTCTGATGAAGCGCATCATACTTATGGTCAGGCAATGGATGAGGATTTGAAGAAAGTCCGCAAGACAGTGGACTATCTCAGCAATCCGCATCCCGAGGGTTCTGAAAAACGCGAGGCTCACGAAAGTCAATTGGTTTGTGTCGTGAACACCACCGGCACACCATTTTTTCAGAAGCAGCCCTTGCGCGATGTAGTGATTTGGTATGGACTTTCCGAAGGTATCCGTGATGGCATCTTGAAGGAAGTGGCGGGCAACATTTACGGCATTGATTTTCAGGGCAACGAAAAAGAGTATCTTTCTTTTGTGGTGGAAGACTTTTTCAAGACTTACGGCGAGGTTGCGCTTCCGGATGGCACGCCCGCCAAGCTGGCTATCTTCTTTCCGCAAACAGATGACGTGGCTGAGTTGCGCCCCATTATTGAAACAACGCTGACGAAGATTGGACTTTCACCCGCCTTGATTGTTGAACACCATACCAAGAAGGAAAACAAGGCGGATTTCGACCGCTTCAAATCAAAAGACTCGCCGCATCGCATCGCTCTTTTGGTTGACCGGGGCGTGGAAGGCTGGAACGTACCCGCCTTATTTGCCTGTGCGCTGGCACGGCAGCTTAAGAGCAGTAACAACTTTGTCTTGCAAGCCGCTTCGCGTTGTTTGCGTCAGGTGGCTGGCAATGATACCAAAGCTCGCATTTACCTTTCGCTCGAAAACAAGAACGTGCTGGATCGTCAATTACAGGAAACGTATGGGGAAACTTTCGCGGGTTTGTTTGGCGGAGAATCGCGCAGCAAGCAAACCATCATCAGCTTGCGAAAAGTGGACCTGCCGCCGCTGGTTGTTCAGAAAACGGTTCGTACTGTTCAACCTATACCAAAAGAAAACGAACCAATTCATTTAACTCATCCCACCATCGGCATGGATAAGGGTAAGGTGATTGCCTTTACACCCAGCGAAGGCGGCAAGTTGTTGGCAGCCAAGGAAGTTGCCGAGTTATACAACATGGATAGCTTCGACTTATACGCCACAGCACAAGATTTGGCGCGCACTTATCGGCTGGAGGCTTTCGAGCTTTTGAGCGAACTGCGCCGTATTTACCCTGAAGAGACCTCGCCTGTTTCACATTACGCTGAACTTGCAAAACAAATCGAAAGGCAGACTTCACAATATGAAACGGTAGAAGAGAAAGTAGAGGTCGCGCTGGCTCTAGTCAAGAAAGAAGGCTTTGATAAGAGCATGGACGCCAAAGGTAATGAGACTTACACGGCAGAGATTTCTTACCCAATTGACCGTGATGATCTGTTGATCCAGTACGAAGCCTGGCAAAAGCAAGCAGGGAAATTCGGTTTTCATTACTCGCCTTATAACTTTGACTCCAAACCTGAATTGAATTTCTTTGAAACCCTGCTCCAGAGCTTGAATCAAGAGCCCAGTGACGTGGAAGATATTTACTTCACAGGCGCATTGACCGATGCGAAGAAGACTGATTTCTTTATCGAGTATCGCGGCATGGATGGACGCATGCATAATTACACGCCTGATTTCGTCATCCGCCGCAAGGATGGCAAATGTCTTATCGTGGAGATCAAGAGAGAAAAAGAACGCACCGATGATATTGATGGTGAGCATGGAAAGAAAGCCATGGAGACCCGCAAGTGGGTTGACTTGAACCCTGATAAGCTAAAGTATCAGATGATTTTTGTGAAAGGCGATGCGGTTGGCTCAGATGACACGCTATTGGCGAAGGAGTTTTTAGATGAATCCCGGTGATTTTAAAAAACCTTCTGGTGATTTGCTCCGCGTCGGACAGGGCCAGGCGGCCTACTTGACGTTTTTCCCTAATCCGCTGCCGCCCAAATTGTCCGCGGACTGGGAATTGACACGCCAGCTTTCAGACGCGGACCGCGCGTTGAGCGAACTTGGAGGTTTGGGGCGCACCCTGCCCAACCCAAGCCTGCTGGTTGCACCTTTTATCAGACGCGAGGCCGTGCTGTCCTCGCGCATCGAAGGCACTCAATCAGACATCGCTGACCTATATTCTTATGAGGCAGGACAACCGACATTGCCGGGAATGGAGAAATCAGCCGCCGGTGAAGCGGATGCGCATGAAGTCTTCAATTACGTGAGCGCATTGGAGTACGGGCTGAAAAGGCAGGCGAAACTTCCCATCAGCCTGCGATTAATATGTGAAATACACGCGCGTTTGATGAGCGGGGTACGCGGCGAACATGCTGCACCCGGCGAATTCCGCACACGCCAAAATTGGATCGGCGGCGCCACGATTGATTCGGCAGTATTTGTGCCGCCGCCTGTTGCCGAAATGATGAGCGCATTGAATGCTTTTGAAACATATCTTCACTCACAGGACACATATCCACCGCTCATTCGCCTGGCCTTTATTCACTACCATTTTGAGGCGATCCATCCTTTCGTGGACGGGAACGGTCGCATTGGGCGTTTGCTTCTATCACTTCTGTTGGTGAATTGGAATCTGCTGCCCCTGCCGCTCTTGTACCTTAGCGGGTATTTTGAAAGCAATCGCCAGACTTATTATGACCTGCTGCTGGGCGTCAGCCAGAACGCTGCCTGGCGGGAGTGGGTGACCTTTTTTCTAAACGGGGTTATCGAACAATCAAAGGATGCGGAGAAACGGATAAAACGAATTCAAGACTTACAATCTTCATGGGATAGGCAATTGCAGAAGCGGCGCGTCCCCGCGCTTACGTTAGGCGCGGCGCGAGCGCTCGTGGAAACTCCGGTCATCTCCGGCAATTTGCTGGCGAAACGATTGAACGTCTCACATCAGACTGCGATGAAGATTTTGGGCCGGCTGGAGTCCGCCGGCATTATTAAAGAATTGACCGAACGCAAACGCGACCGCCAGTATTTTGCGCCGGAGATCATAAAAATCCTGAGGTAGAGCCGGATTCGGCTTATGTAACCAAAACGCTAAACCGTTACATAAGGGACCGGCCTATGTAAGGCAACTTACATAATCACCATCATCAGGAACACAGGAAAGTTGATGAACATCATGAAGCCTGCCATAAAAGCCAAAAAGAAACCTGTCAAGCCCGCAAGAGTTGCGAAGCCAACCAAAGCCCGTGCCGCTTCCCCCGCTGGATCACAGCGTGAAGCCCGCGTGGAGATCAAACCTGCCAAGGGCCGCCCCATGTTGACCTGGGTTGGCAAGAAGCCCTTACGCTATGCGACTGCTTATCCTGCCCAACTCGTCGAAGCTTTCAACGCCGCTCCCCATTCCGCTTTAGGGAAGGGGGCTGGGGGGTTAGGTCCTTGGCCCGCTTGGCCCAAAGGCATCCCACAAACAGGCTTGCTCTTTCACGGTGATAACAAAGACGTGCTGGCTTATTTGCTCGCCAATGGCTTTCGCGGCAGGGTAAAACTGATTTATATTGACCCGCCATTTGACAGTGGCGCAGATTATGTTCGCAAAGTCAATCTGCGTGGTGGAACAATAAGTTTGGATAGCGAAGGCTATAGCTTAGGGGAACAAGTTCAATATTCAGATATTTGGGCAAATGATTCTTATTTGCAATTCATGTTTGAACGATTGTTACTCATGAAAGAATTATTATCGGAAGATGGCAGTATTTACGTTCATTGTGATTATAGACGCGCCCATTACCTGCGTTGTTTGATGGATGAAGTATTTAGTTCTGATAACCTTCGTAACAACGTGGTTTGGCAAAGAATATATGCCCACAACGATCCCGGACAATTCGGCCATAATGTTGATCACATTCTTTATTATGTAAAAAGCGATGCTGCTCCTTTCAACACTCCATATGTCCCATACACCCAAGAATATTTGGACAACTTTTACAAATATGTTGAACCTAAAACGGGTCGCCGCTATCGTTTAGTAACCATGACTAGCCCACATCCGAGACCCAACCTAATGTATGAATGGAAGGGCTATCCTTATCCTGAAAAAGGCTGGAGATATACAAAGGATGCAATGGCTAGACTGGATGCAGAAGGACGATTATATTTTCCTTCCGATCCAAAGGGAAGAATTCATCAAAAATATTATCTTGACGAAATGCCAGGTGCCCCGGCCCAAGAACTTTGGACAGATATTAATTCTCTCTCTGCACAAAGTGATGAGAGAGAAGATTACCCAACTCAGAAACCAGAAGAGTTAATTGAACGGATTATTTCCGCGTCTACTAATCCAAAGGAAATCGTAATTGATTGTTTCCTTGGTTCAGGCACAACTGCCGCTGTCGCTCAAAAACTTGGTCGCCGTTGGATTGGCGCCGATATTAACAAGGGTGCAATTCAAACCACGATAAAACGTTTGCAGGGTGTTATTCAAGAACAAGTTGATAATGCAAAAAGCAAGACGCAAGTCCTGCCCGGTATGGAAGCCGAAGAAGCACCCGTGCCCGCGCAGCTTGGTTTTGCGGTATATCGCGTCAACGATTACGATCTCCAAATCCAGCATAATGAAGCCTTTAATCTAGCCGTCGAACATCTCGGCATGACGCGCACGAAAACCGATGCCTTCTTCGATGGCACACTCGGCAGGAAACTCGTCAAGATCGTGCCGTTCAATCATCCCGTCACGCCGCTGGATTTGGAAGAAGTCAAGAAGGAACTGAATAACCGTCCCGATGAAGAGCGCGATATTGTTGTGGTCGGCTTGGGCAAGGAAGTCGCAGTCGAAACCTGGCTGGACGGATGGAACAAACTCCGCAAGCAGGGCAACATTCCCAACAAGATCGAAGTCATTGAACTGCGCTCCGATCCCAAGTATGGCGGCTTCTTCACACATGAACCCGCCAAGGTAAAGGTCTCTTTCAAGCGCACCGACAAAGGTGTTGAAATCGCCATTGACGATTTCATCTCCCCCACCATCCTAGAACGCCTGCATCAACAAAACAAGGGTAATCCACTCTTCCAACCGCAGATCAGTGATTGGCGCTGCATGGTGGATAGCGTCATGATTGATTCCGCTTATGACGGTAAGGTCTTCAACATCACGCTGGCTGATGTCCCTGAAAAGAAGAACGATCTTGTCGAAGGGAAATATGTTGTTGAAGCGAAAAAGGGCATAGCCGTCGCGGTCAAGGTGACGGATATGCTGGGCGAAGAAGTGCTTATAGTGAAAGGGGTGTGAAATGCCAGATTCTTCGAAGAGTCCACGTGCGGCTTTGAATGATTACGAAAAGGCGGTTTTTGTTTCGTATGCCTGGGGAGGCGAGAGCGGGCGCATGGCGGATGAATTGGAGCGGGCTTTCGCCGAACACGGGATTCGCATTATCCGCGATATAAAAGATCTAGATTATAAAGGTTCCATAGAAGCGTTTGAACAGCGCATTGGCCAGGGGCAATGCATCATTTTGATCATTAGCGATAAATACCTGCGCTCGGAACACTGCATGTATGAGTTAGTAGAGGCTGATAAAAAACAGTATTTGCGTGATCGCATTTTCCCGGTTGTACTGGCAGAAGCGAAAATTTATAAAGCCGTGGATCGGATCAGTTACATCAAGCATTGGGATGAACAGATCGACCAACTGAATCAAGCCATCAAGGGGGTTAAAGTGATGGCGAATATGACTGGCATAACAGCCGATTTGGATAAATATGCAGGCATCCGGGCAAGTTTTGACCACTTGAGTGATCTCCTCAGTGATATGAATGCCCTAACCCCTGAAATGCACACCGCGACCGGCTTTTCCACTTTGATAGAAGCTGTGNNTACCTGGTGGAAATCTTGAAATCCAATCCAAAGTTGAACATGGAGAAAGAGCTCATTCAAAAAATATCCCTGCAAACATCGAACCTTTGGATCTCTCCGGCCAATCACTGGAGTCTTATCATCAGATTTTTCTAGCAAAACAAAGTTATCTTACTGAGTTCGGAAGAAAGATCAATCAAGGCAGTTCAAATCTGGGAATTTTGCTCACGGCCCAAGATCAAATTGGCGAAATGGCAAAGTCGATGAACTCATTGATGGCGGCTACGGAGGTGATGGATGAAAAAACGGCTGGTCCGATAACTGACTTGAAGCGCATTT
>PMLN01000397.1 GCA_003158885.1 Anaerolineae bacterium | reverse complement strand
TTTAGACCTCTTCGACCTCTCAGACCTGTTAGACCTGTTAGACCTCTCAGACTTGTTAGACCTCTTAGACCTGTTAGACCGCTTAGACCTCTCAGGCTCCTCACAAGACTATCTTTAATTCTTCCCTCAACTTCTCCGCCGACTGGAATCGAATCACCGCGAAGCCCATCCCCTTCGCCGTCCTGATATTCGCATCCGAATCATCAATCAACAAACACTCGCTTGCCTCCCTTCCGATTTTCTGCAGCATCAATTCGAAGATTGCCGGATCGGGTTTATTCAACTTCACCTCCCCAGAAAGAACGATCCCATCCAACAGCTTGAAGAAATCATACTTAAACTTCACGCGCGGATATGTTTCTGCCGACCAATTGCTCAACCCGTATAGCGGATAGCCTGCCTGCTTCAACTCGCGCAAAATATCCGTCATCCCTGGGATTGGCCCCACGATGGTCTCCTCGAAATGATCGTAATACGCCCGGATCAAATGTCCATATTGTGGGAATTGATTGGATAACAGCGTGATCCCCTCCGCAAATGGCCTGCCGCGATCCTGCTCCGTGTTCCATGCCGTGAAATTGATCTCCACCAGGAACTGGTCAATTTGCTGCGGCTGGTTGAAATACCGGCGATACAGTTGGTGCGGATCCCAATTCAGCAGCACCCCGCCGAAATCGAAAATGATAACCTTGATGTTCGAATTCATCCCTCGATTTTAGCAGAAAATCGTTTCTCCCTTTACTTATTTCTGCTCACTGCTTCACCCCAATCCCGAAAAATCCACAGCCCGATCCGACCATTCTTTTGCCTGGACAGAGAGCAAAATCCGCTGTTTCGGGTTCTGACTGGCCTCCTGCCAGGCGCGCTGCCAAAGCGAGATCATGGTTTGAATCCTAACCAGTTCACCGGCGGCTTCCGGTTCAACTTCCGCGGCTGTCCACTCAATGAGATGTTTGGCCTCGTCCAATAAATCCGCAACAATCGCCGGATCGCTTGACTTCCTTGCCGATGACGATATTCTTCCGAATGTGGCAGCCAGTCCGCCCAGGCGGCGGGGGAGAGGGTCGCGTAAAAAGCGCTCGCGGAGCTTCTCTTTATCCATTACCGGATGCCTCCCAATAGCTCGCGCGTCACAGATTCAACCTGCTTGCGTAACTTCTCATCCTGGATCAGGATATTTCGATTTCCCATTCTGGGTCGGATGTTGATCAACGATTCAAATTCAATTCGCTGCTCGGCGGGATACCAGTTTGCGCCCCACAGATCATCCTGCTCACTGCCATCATCTAATAAGACAGATTCGCAATCGGAGTGCATTTCTCCTCCACCTGATAAGACATGCCGCCGGACATCCACAACGATCTTGATCATGCCGGTGTATTCTTTGAGCATTTCTTCAATTTGGATCGGGGTCGCTTTTTCCTTGAGCAGGTGAATCATAGTTTCTCCACGCTGAATTATACACTTTACCCTTCACAATTATCCGCCGCCGATAACTGAATACCGAATCTCGAATAACGAGTACCGAATACCGGTTCCCTATTCCCGAATATCGAATATCCAATATCGAATTTCTATCTCTCCTCCATCTTTCCTTCCAACCCCTCCAGCCTCTCCACCCCGCACGCAAACATCGTCACCTCGATCTGCTTCTTCGTCAATTTCATTACCTCCACGGCCTTCTCGGCGGAAACCGCCGCCGCCTTCAGGAAATTCCCCGCCATTCCTCCCAGCCTCGCGCCCAGCGCAATGCACTTGGCGATATCCAGCCCATCCTTCAGGCCTCCGCTCGCGAAGATCGTCATATCCGGCAGGGCTTTCTTCACATTCAGGATCGCCTCCGCGGTTGGGATGCCCCAGCCCACAAACGCCGCCGCCAGCTCGTGCGTGAACTCGTCCGGTGCGCGGTGCATCTCCACTTGCGACCATGAAGTCCCGCCCGCGCCTGCTACGTCAATCGCCGACACTCCGCAATCCGCCAACAGCCTCGCCGTTCGTTCCGAGATGCCCCAGCCCACCTCCTTCGCGATCACCGGCACTTCCATCTTCCTGCAAATTTCTTCGATCTTTTTACCCAGCCCTGCGAAATTTGTATCCCCACCTTTTTGAACCGCCTCCTGTACCGGGTTCAAATGCAGGATCAAGGCGTCCGCCTCGATCATCTCGACTGCTTTCCGGCACTCGTCAATGCCATAACCATAATTCAATTGCACCGCGCCCAGGTTCGCAAACAACAAAATATCCGGCGCAACGCTGCGCACCTGGAAGGTGGCCGCCTGCTCCGGATGCTCGATGGCCACCCTCTGGCTTCCCACTCCCATCGCCGCGCCCACCTCTTGCGCCGCCTCCGCCAGTCGAAAGTTAATTGTCTTCGCATCCTCCGAACCGCCCGTCATGGATGAGATCAAAATCGGCGCCGACAGTTTTTTCCCAAACAAACTTATGCTCGCGTCGATGCGGTCCAGGTCGAGTTCCGGCAGCGCTTCGTGGACAAAATGATACTTCTCCAGTCCGCTGGTCAACGCCGAACGCACATCTTTCTCTAAATTGATCTTAATGTGGTCCAGTTTTCGGTCTTTGATTTCCGTATCTTTTGGCATAAGGTGGTGTTCCTGTGATTGAATTTCTA
>PMLN01000156.1 GCA_003158885.1 Anaerolineae bacterium | reverse complement strand
TTCGTGTCCTATGCCCTGCGTTCTCTCAGGGTCGCGTTTAAAAATCATCATGACCCTTGCTCTTGGAATTGACCCTGGGACGGCGACCACCGGTTACGGACTTGTCCGCCTCACGCCGGATGGCAACCTGGAGGTTGTGGCTTTTGGCGTGATCTTGACCCCCGCTCATTCACCTGCCCAGGAACGCCTGTTGATGCTGCATCGCGAATTGAATCGATTGATCTCTCTCCACCGCCCTGAGACTTGTGCGGTGGAGAAATTGTTTTTTCAGCGCAATGTTTCAACGGCCATTGCTGTGGGGCAGGCGCGCGGCGTGATCATGCTTTCCATTGCCGAGGCCGGACTCGATGTGGCCGAATACACGCCGAATGAAGTCAAACAAGCGGTGGCCGGTTATGGCAGCGCCCAAAAGAAACAAGTCCAGGAGATGGTGCGCGTGCTCCTGTCCCTGCCCGAAATCCCCAGGCCTGATGATGCCGCCGATGCGCTGGCGATTGCCATTACGCATTTGCATACAAAAAGGTTTTGAATTACAGACGGTATGATCCATAAAGATAACCGCACCTTGCCGGCCTCCAAAAGCGTGCCTGCTTTTTTGTTAACTCCCTGGCGGGCGGCTCTTTTATGTACCCTTGCCTTTTTTATTTTATATGTGTTCGTCTTCCGTCCGGGGTATCAGGTGGACGACGATATTACCATGATCCAATTGGTCTCCGGTTATCTGGGGGGACAGCCCGTGCCGTTTATGGTTTTTAGCAATGTGATCCTGGGCTTCCTTCTAAACATCCTTTACAGGCTGCCCACCCATTTGAATTGGGAAATTCTGTTGTTTTTCCTGCTCAATTTTCTTTCCGTTTGGTGCCTTGTTTACATTATCTTCTCCCTGCCGCTGAAATCCGTTTATAAATTCTTTGGGGTATGGGTCATCCTTTTGTCGGACAGTTTGTTTTTGCTCAATGTAACTTTTACAACCACGGCCGCCTTCGCGGTGATTTCCGGCTTTGTTTCGATCCTGGCCGCGGCCTATAAAGGCTCCCGCTTTCCTCGGCGGATGTTCGTCTTTGGCGGTATGTTGATTCTGGCGGGCAGTTTGGTCCGCATCGAGTCCTTTCTGCTCGTCCTGCTTTTGATTTTTCCATCTTTGCTGGTTGCTTATCGTTTCTTTCATCTTAAAAAACTGGTCATCAGTTCGGCGATTGCAATTTTTGTGGTTGCCTTGTTTTATTTGTTCAATGTCGTTTATGTAAAGTCCTCCCCGCAATGGAACTCCTTTTCCATATATAACGATGTCCGCTCACAGCTTCAGGATACGCCGCGTGTCCGCCTGTCGAACATCAAAGACTCATATACAAGTGTGGGCTGGAATTTCAATGATTTCAGGTTGTTCATGAGCTGGTTCTTTCCGGATGAAGGACTGTTTTCCCTTTCCAACCTTCAATATCTTGTCCTTCACATTCCCGGCACGGAAAAAAATCCCTTCAGCGCCGCGCTTTCCTATTTTTATCCCCAGCCCACTTTCGATGACTTGGATTCCTTCCCTTATTTCTTTATGTTTGCGGCGGGGTTAATGGCGTTGGTGACGTTCCCTTCGCTAAGGAAAGCCGTTTGGCCGCTCATCCTTCTTTTGCTGACGTTTTTGGTCCTGATCTTTTATTTGATATGGACGGAAAAAGTCCCTCTGCGCGTCTGGGACTCCTTTCTCGCGACCATATCCGTATTCGGCTTGTTCATTTTGCTTTGGGCAAAATTGGGTGATGATCAGTCCCGGAAAAAAAGTACTTTCGGCCCGGTTGTTCCGGTCTTATTATGCATTGCAGCTCTTTTCGCCCTCTATTATGCGGTCGCTTTAACACAACTGAATGTGGCCAGACAGGCTGCCTATCAAAATGAGCTGTCTGATCTAAAAACCTTGCAGGCCCAGGGGAAGATTCATAGCGGGGCGCTGATCGTTTCTCCTGCGCTGGGACTTCCTTTGGTATGGTCGAACCCGATGTTTTTGGATTTGCCCGGCGTGCAATATCTCGAGATGGGCTGGCTTACCTTTTCACCGCCGTATTACACGGTGCTTCATGAATTCAATGTCCAATCCCTGCCGGCCGGGTTTTATCAGAACGATAATGTGTATATCATGGTCAAGGCGAATTTGCGGGATAGCGTTCTGGAGTTCATCGCTGACCATGCGAGGGTGCGGGTGGTTCCCCAATTAATCTATTCCGCGCCTAATTATGATTTTGACACCGACTATAATAATATTAAGTTATATAAATTGATTCTGCAAAAATGAATGAAATAAATCCGCCCCGATCATTTGTCGAGGCGGATGGTTTTTGGTGCCGGGAATTTCAGGAGGTGGGTGGCAGCGGTGGATTGCTCACCGCGGGTTGCTCCGCTGCTGGGGCGGTGGCGCCCGGACGATGGATTGGCCGTGTGCCGAATATTGTCATCACTACCGCACCAATACCAACCATCCCGATCAGGAACTCTGGAATCCAGCCGATATATTGGATCAAGCCAAATCCGCCTCCTACCAGCATCAATACGAAGGTTCCTAAGCCGGCTGAAAGCACGGGTGACCAGTTCTGATGAATAGCCTTGGCGAAGCGCTCGCCGATTTCCATGCCGAGGGCCATTAGGCCGAACATCCAGGCTACCACGATCAGGAACGCCCAGGCAAAGACCGCAAGAGCGGCTACTAAACTTAAGATGATGGTCAAAACTAATACCACCACCACAATGACCAGTGCGATTGGCGAAACAAAGACGGTCAGTAAACCGATGCCGCCTGCAACGATTGGCTCGGCCGCGATGGCTTGCGCCACGCGGTCCATCTGCGAATGCAGGAAGAGGGCCAGCAGCATTGCCAATGCCGCGAAGAGGATCGCAGCTCCTAATACGCCAAAGCCTTGCAGGATCGGGTTGATACCGGTTGCCAGATTAGGTGGGGGGAAGGGTGCGCTCGGCGTAACTGGAATTTGAACATTCGGCGCTGGAATATTTGTGACGATCTGGCCGCCGACTTCTGCGCCCGCCGCGCGTTGTAAAGAACCGCCGACTGTGGTTACATCTCCGGCCACGGATGACTTCTCGCCCATGGTCATCAAGCCGCCGATGACCACCGCATCCCCTGTGGCCGAGCCATCCATGACCAGGCTGCCGCCGATGATCACTACATTGCCTTTTACGCTGGCGTTTTCCTCGATCGTGGCTTCTCCGCCAAAGATAACCAAATCGCCGTCCAAAGTTTCGCCGCTCTTCAACGTGAAGCTCTGTCCGAAGACCACGCGTCCATCCAGGTTCCCCGTGAAAGCATGAACCGGCGTGATCGGCAATAATAACAGGATCAATATGGGAAGTACGTATAATAGTTTTTTCATGTCTATGCTCCTTGCGGCTTTCGGGTAAATCGCCGGATGGAAAGAGCCTCCAGCGCTCCGAGTCCGCTTACCAAAAGAAAAATCACAAACCATCCAACCGGTGAGACGAAATCGGGCAGGATATGCAAAAAGACCCGGCTCACTTCGCTTAACGCTTGTATGGAAGTTAGCATAAAAACCAAATATCCGACCGCGGTGGTGATCCACTGGGCAGGCGAACGCATCGCTTCCTGGATTACCGGACCGGCCAGCCAGTAAAGAAATGCCAGCCCTGCCAGGATCAGGATCAGCGTGCCGATGAATTGGCGGCTGCGCGCGGCTTTGCGATTTTCAATCAGGCGTACCTGAAATCGGGCTGTAAAACCTTCTGCCGGTCGCACCATGCGCATGGAATGTAATGCAAAATTGGATTCGGCGATGGCCGGGCATGAAGTACATGTACGCAAATGGGCTTGCAGGTCGCGCTCCTGTTCGGGAGTAAGGGGTTGGTCTTCCAGGAGCCAATCTTCAAAAGGCCGGTGATTCATGGGGCCTCCTTTCAGGTTTGGGCCGCGGGCGCTCTTCCTGCCACAATCCGGCCAGTTCGCGCCGCGCCCGATGCAGCCGGGATTTGACTGCGCTGACCGTCAACTGCAAAGCTTCGGCGATCTCGGATTCGGAACAGTCATTCCAGTACCGCATGATGATGGCGGCCCGATCCGTTCCGTCCAGGCGTTTCAACAAGCCTTGTATCCGTTCGCGTTGTTCGCTGTGCATCATTTCCGATTCAGGGTTCGGCGCATCTGCGTCCGGCAGGTCCAAACTGTCTTCACCTTCGTCGGCATCCATCGAGATCATGGAGAATTTGCGCTTGCGCAGGCGGTCGATGCAATAATGCGCGGCGATGGATAAAAGCCAGGTTGCAAATGGCCGCTTTTGGTCGTAGCGATGGAGATGTTGGTAGGCCCGCAGGAAGGTTTCCTGCGCCGCATCTTCCGCCGACTCTGCATCACCTAACATGCGATAGCACATGTTATAAACGTGTGTTTGATAAGCTTCGACCAGTTGGGTGAATGCTTCGTCACTGCCGTGTTGAGCCTGGAGCGCCCAGGCCATTTCTTCGTTCACTTTTCTCCTGATGGCTTTCTAATTTACTCTACGCTTCTGGAAGGTAAAAGTTGCAGGTTTGGCAGAACCGCATTTAACCGTGGTTGAATTTTTTTGCCACGGATTTTCACGGATTCTGAGTTCCAATCTGTGGTAATCTGTGAAATCCGTGGCCGGTTTTTAAGAAGAATNNACCACGGTTGATTGTAGTGCTACCGCAGGTTTTTCAGGAAGGGATATTCACGATTTCTTTTTTGGGTGACGGCTCGATCAGCCCGATCATTGTGATGCTTGCCAGGGCCAGCACACCGGCTGAGAAAAACAGGGCCATGTAGCCGTTCCATGAGCCGGGGGCGGAGTTGTTGAGCACATCCCACAATGCGCCGGCCGCGCGTGCCACTACGCCGCCGCCCGCTGTTGCCAAATTTGTCAGGCCGAGATATTTACCGGCTTCACCGGGTGGGGCCAGCTTGTTGGCGAGGGTCCAGTTTGCGGTCAGGAAGAGACCGACGCCCGCGCCCAGAATACTGCCGAACAATAGGATCGTTCCCTGTGTGCGTCCGAACCATAATAAAAAGGATCCGATTGCCGCCACCACGCTTGCCAGGATCAGCACCTGCTTCATGCCCCAGCGGTTGATCAGCCATCCGCCGATGACGGCAAAGAGGATCAGGGAAAAGGTGACACTGCCGAGTAAAAGGCCTGTATCCCGCGGCGGATTGGCAACTGCCAGCACGTCGCGCAGGTAATTTTGTGCGAAGGCCTGGATGCCATAAACGCCCAGCAGGAACACGAAACGTTGACCGATAAGCCACCAGTAGGCGGTATTGACGCCGAAATCAATGTGAAACGAATCGATCATCCCTTTCCATGGGCTGACGCGCTCTGTCTGCGTGGATGGCTGTTCCGGTGTTCCGAAGATGGTGATCGAGGCGGTCACTAAAAATACTGCGATGATCAGCGCCATGACCAATCCGGCATATTCTGCTTTGGAACCTAGCAGGATGCCTGTGACGACCACGGCCACGGCCGCGCTGCCCATATCAATGAAGATCTTCAAGCCGCTGGCTCCTGCCAGTTGCTCTGGGGGGACAACATCCGGCATCAATCCTTGAGCCGGGCCGTGTGCGATATTGGAACTGATTTGCAGGCCAAGATAACCGATGAATAGCCATGTCAATCCGCCCGACCAGCCGATGACGGCCAGGAACACAAAATCGAACAACGTACCAATCGTGATCCACGGGCGCCTGCGTCCCCAGCGCGAGGTCCAACTGTCGCTCAATGCGCCCGAGAGCGGCTGGATGATCACCGCGATCACCAGCCCGATGGATGTCAGCAATCCGAGATAGGTATTTTTTTCATTGCCTGGCACAGTGTTGGCAATCACGGCCGGCAGGACGATTGCCATCAGCCCATTCCACATAAACGACAGTCCCACCCAATAAGTATTTACGGTGATCATTTGCAGGACCGAAACAGGTTTTTTCATGCGAATTTTCCTCTCAAGTTTGATGGTAACACGGCCGCGATGTGTTCCATCATGATCTGCGCGGCCTGCTTGTCTTTTTCGTCGGACGATAAATTACCTGCAATGGCTGGATCATAAACTTCGCCAACATGGAGACAGAGTTCTCCATCTGATTCATAAACGCCAACCGGTACGAATCTCAGCCCCCGCGCCGCGAGCAGCAGGCCGAATCTTCCTGCGCCGGGTGCGGGCATCGTCAATTTTCCGCCGACCTGGTCTCCGCCTTCGGGCGCCAGGCCGATGATTGCGTCCTTTACCTGCTTTGTATAATCCAACACCGCGCGTACCGCCTCGGCGCGCGCTTCCGCGTCGCACGGACGCGGCGGCATCGGAGGCATGGCGGTGAATCCATAAACGCGTGCGCCGCGTTTCAGGATAAAGCGCGAGACCGCCATTCCCAGCGGCGCATACCATTTGCCGGGAAAGGTCAGCTCGCCGGTCATGATCCAATGAATATTGGATGGCACAATAGACGAAATGGCAATGGCCATCCATTGCGCGGCAAAGCCTGAACGATAATAATGATTGACTGTGATCACATACCCGCTGCCGGCTGGAATATTTTCCCGGCCGATAACTCGTAATGGCGGGATTAATCGCGAGACACAGGCCAGCGCATCATCTCGGAAGACGCGCTGTCCTAGAAAAATCACATCGCGAACCAATCCTGTGATTGTATTAGATGGATAAGAATAAATGGGATACTTCATTCGCCGCACAAATGATTACATGCGACTTTAAGATTCATAACAGTAGGAGCGCAGCGTCGCTGTGCCCCTACTTGTCATCTGCCAGCGATCCAATGGCCCGCAATAGTCCGAGCACCAGCACGCCCAGCTTCAAACCTTCGCTTGGAGTGATGGCAGTTTCGCGCTCATTCTTTTCCGCCCTGCGGTTGATCAGCAGGGCTGCCACCAAACCGGTCGCCGCCCCGATCAACGCGCCGTAAAATAAAGTTCGGCTTTTGTGCATGAGACGATCCTTTCTTAGCTTCGTTGGAGGATTTTCTTGATTTGCGATTTGAAGATGTCAAGGAACAATACCGGCTTCCTGGTCAATTCAGCCCCGCGCTTGACACTGCCTTCGATTCGATAAACGAATCTTTGCACCTGGTACGAATAGGGTGGGATCAGGCCGGTCAAGCGTACCAGCAAATAGATCATGCCTGCCAGGAGGGCCAGGAAGATCAACCCTGCCAACATGACCGGGATGACCAGCCAGATGGTTGAAATTGCCGCCCAGCGGCCCACCTCGCCGTTATCGCGGAAAGTGGCGATGCTGGTAAGGAGGATGACCGCCATAAATAGGATGACGGTCAGCAGCAGGGGCAGCAGGATTTGTGTCCACATCTGCCTGCGATGCGATTGATAAGATGGATGATCCTGGGGGAGAGGCAGCTTTGTTTTCATCTTCTGTATTTTAACATAAACGCAGGGACGCAGCATGTTGCGTCCCTGCGTTTTTTTTTGGTGCCCGACCGATTATCTTTTATCGCCGATTCCGCAGGAATGTGGGGATGTCCAGATCGTCATCACTGCCGTAATTGGTGCGCGGCGCTGAGCCGGATTTGGATTCCGGAGATGGCTTGAATTGCGTGCCAACGCTGACGGATTCACTGGCACGAATAAAGTGTGTGGGCAGGCTGGCCGGTTTTTCGCTGCGCGTGGTGAGATGTTCAAGAGCGCGTCTCGGTACGCCGCTTCGTTCAAAGCCGGTCGCGATGACCGTTACACGAATCTCATCACCCATATCCGGATCGATGACTGCGCCAAAGATCAGGTTAACATCAGGATGAGCCGTCTCACGAATAATGGCTGCGGCCTGGTTGACTTCAAAGAGTGTCATGTTCGG
>PMLN01000110.1 GCA_003158885.1 Anaerolineae bacterium | reverse complement strand
GGCGGTACACCGGTTCCGAATTTTGAGTTCAATGTGGGTCAATATCTGTATCTCAACACACCGTATCAATCTGACCCGATGTATTTGCGCGAAATGGATAACCAGGAGCATCTCTCCATCCTGGCTTGGAGTATCGGCCAGAAAACGGTGGCGATTAAATGCGACAAATGCTTCTTCAATAAAGAGGGCCCGGCCTGTGTGATTGCTTGTCCTCATAAGGCTTTAAGCCTTGTGGATGGTGAGAGCAGCGATTCGATCCCGTTTGCCAAACAGCTCAAAACCTCGGTTCTCCCCAAAGAAGAGGAAACTGCATGAACGCCATCCAGTTATTGCTCCTTTCTGTATCAATATTTGTTTTAGGCTCTATCCTATCCCTCATCCTCAGCGGATTCAAGCAGGCCGCACGGATTGTCTCCGGATGGCTGGGGGCAATTGCTTCCATCGTCGGTTTGATCGCGGCCATCCAGGCCCTAGTGGCCGTTCCGGCGCCCCTTAATCTGGCGGGCCAGCTTCCCTTTGGGAATTTTACCGTGCAGATGGACGGTCTCTCTGCCCTGATGGTTGGCATCATCTCCGTGGTGAGTCTGGCGGCCTGCATTTACTCCACTTCGTACCTGGCCCATTATGCCGATCGTAATCTGGGTATGTTGGGCTTTTTCACAAACCTCTTTATTGCCTTGATGCTTCTGGTGGTAACGGTCGCCAATGCTTTTTATTTCCTGATTTTCTGGGAGATGATGACCCTAGCTTCCTATTTCCTGGTCATATTTGAGAGCGAGAAGAAGGAATCGGTTCAGGCCGGTTACCTCTATATGCTGGTGGCACATGCCGGTACGGCCCTCATCATGCTGTCCTTCTTCATTTTTTATTCCAGCACGGGCAGTTTTGATTTTTCCGCTTTTCGTCAGGCGCAATTATCCCCGATATTGCGGGATTTGGTTTTCCTGCTTGGCTTTATCGGCTTTGGCGCCAAGGCCGGTGTGGTCCCCTTGCATATCTGGCTGCCGCGCGCGCATCCTGCCGCCCCATCCCATGTATCGGCTTTGCTTTCCGGTGTCATGATCAAGACCGCTATTTATGGTATCCTGCGCGTTTGTGTGGATTTCCTCGGCGCCTCGGTCTTGTGGTGGGGGATGGTGGTGCTCTTTTTTGGCGTTCTTTCGGCAGTCCTCGGTGTGCTATTTGCCCTGGCAGAGCATGACATCAAGCGCGTTCTGGCCTATTCGAGCGTTGAGAACATCGGCATTATCCTGCTGGGGGTTGGAACCGGGATGATCGGTTTGGCAACCCGCCAGCCGGTGGTGGCTTTGCTTGGTTTCCTCGCCGCCCTCTACCATACTCTCAATCATGCCTTCTTTAAATCGTTATTGTTCCTTGGCGCTGGTTCACTGGATTATCGCCTGCATACTCGCAATTTAAATGAGATGGGCGGGATTGGAAAACTGATGCCGCTGACCGGTTTATCCTTCCTGGTAGGCGCATTGGCGATGTCGGCCATCCCGCCGTTCAATGGCTTTGTCAGCGAATGGTTTACCTACCAGGCTTTTTTGACCGCCGGTGGGGGCCAGGAAATTGTTGTGCGTGCCATGCTGCCGCTGTGTGCCATGATTTTGGCGCTGACAGGAACATTGGCGGTCATGGTTGCGATTAAAACGTATGGCGGCGCCTTTACGGGTCCCACGCGTTCGAAGCTGGCCGGGCAGGCCAGCGAGGTGCCCGGAGCCATGTTGACCGGTATGATCTTCCTTGCGGTGGGCTGCATCCTCTTGGGCATCTGTGCGCCCTTGATTATTCCCGTTCTTTCCAATGTGGTAACTGGACTGCTTAACACTTCGGCGGTTTCTGTTGCACAAGCCTCTTGGATCTATCCGGTGGTTCAGGGACAAGGCGTCTTGTCCGCCCCGTTCATATTAATTCTTCTGTTAGGTCTGCTTGTCGTACCGGTGGTATTGGTTGCGGTATATAACGGCTACAAGGCGGGACGGCGGTTTGTCAAGGATCCATGGGCTTGCGGCTACGGTTATACCAGCCAGATGTCGGTCTCATCCAGCAGTTTTGACCAGCCCGTGGCTGTCACATTTAGCGCGCTTTATGCTTTACGCTCAGGGACTAAAAAGCCGCTGGAGGCCATAGCTTCGTGGTCAAGACGCGCCCGCGCTGCGTTCTCGCGCATGGAGCCTGTCATCGAAAACGGGATTCGGCGGCCGACGACCCGGGCCGTGGAATATCTGGGCCAGCAAATTCAGGCGCTTCAAATGGGTGACATTCGGATGTATTGTCTTTATATCATCCTCACCCTGGCCATCCTTCTCATTGTGATCTTTAGGTAGGAAAACACCATGATATCAATCGGTTTGATCCTCCTCGGTTTATTGCAGGCGATTGTCCTCCTGCTGGTTGCGCCCCTGTTCTCAGGTTTTTCTCGCGTGCTGAGGGCCAAGATGCATAACCGCCGCGGCCCCAGCATCTTCCAGAATTATCGCGATCTCGCCAAACTCATGAAACGGCAGGAAGTGATTCCGGAGCAGGCCGGTTGGGTCTTCCGTGCCACTCCTTACATCATGATTGCTTCCATGCTGCTTGTGGCGACGATTATTCCCATTATCACTGCCCAGTCTCCTTTCGGGTGGGTGGGTGATCTGATCCTCGTTATCTATTTATTTGCACTCTCGCGTTTTTTCTTCGTTCTTTCTGGGATGGAGACCGGCAGCACTTTCGGCGGGATCGGCGCCCGAAGGGAGTTGTTGGTTTCGTCGCTGGTCGAGCCGATCATGTTGTTGGTCTTATTCGTGATTGCTTTGCTGGCCTCCTCCACCAATCTGGGCGTGATCAGCACCAAGGTTATCAGCGGCGTGATTCCTTATTCCACCGCCGTTTGGTTGGGGACGATAGCTTTCGCCTTCGCCTCTTATGTGGAAATGGGCAAATTGCCTTTCGACCTGGCGGAGGCGGAACAGGAACTTCAGGAAGGTCCATTGACGGAATTCTCCGGGCATTCATTGGCTTTGATGAAATGGGGAATTTATCTGAAACAACTGGTAGTGGTTTCCCTCTTTATGGCGGTCTTCGTTCCGTTTGGGAGCGTTGTTGGGAACCCCTCCGGTCTTTCATGGATTCTTCTTGGACTTTTGGCGGTGGTCGCTTTCTTCCTGAAAGTCGCCATATTCTACTTTGTGGTTGGAGTGCTTGAAAATGCCGTGGCGCGCACGCGCTTCATGAATGCCTCGGCCGTATTCTGGACCGCCTTGGCGGCGGCCATCCTGTCATTTGTCTTTTATCTGGCGAACGTTTAGACGAAAAGGAACGAATCATGGTCTCGTTGGTTCTCGCTAGTTTCATGATACCGTTTTTGGGCGGCCTGTTGATTCTGGTCATCCCGCGCAGCTGGGTCAAGGTTTTTAGCCAGGTGATGATTTTCCTGGCTTTCCTCGCCACCTTGTTTGTTATGATCGAGTGGGCAATGGCCGGAAAAGTGGCCTCTACCGTGGACTTGCTTTCGGTGGTCGGCTTCGGGGTCTTCGGTGTGACGATTGACAAAATTAGTACCCTGGTGGGTCTCGCTTTCTCCCTGGTTGGCTTCCTGATCGTTGTGTATTCTGCCGGTTACTTGAGCGCGGGAAACCGCGAGCATCCGGAACATGACGTCAAGAAACGTTATTATTTCTTCCTGCTGGTCTTCATTGGCGCGATGGCCGGCTTGGTCTTTTCCTCCACCATG
>PMLN01000193.1 GCA_003158885.1 Anaerolineae bacterium | reverse complement strand
TTCGCAAATTCGCGTTAAGGGTTTTCCGACTTTGGTAAATCCATGACCATCCTATTCAGGTTCACCTTAATTGCTTTGCAGGTTTATGCTCTCGGCAGAGACCCCGCCGCCGAGGACGGCGGCTTTAGCAAGAATTATTTGTCAGGCAATTTATGTCAACAAGAATAGTGGTCGAATTGCTTTTTAGAATCCAGCCGCGTATAATCAAATCATCAGAGAACTCACAAAACAGGCCATCTTCCCTCTGGGCGGGCCGGGAGTGCGAAAAATAAAAGACAGGCAGGCAGGCAGAGTTGTTTTCTGCAAAACGAGGCAGGCGCGTCTTTCAGGGACAGAAAAGCTGGCTATCCAGTCGAACCACCCCCAGCGCCTATTTGTTTTTGTAACCCTGCTGTTATGTAAACAACTAATTCCAACAAGTAAAATCATACCCGGAAGGTAAAGTATATGCCAAATAGAGGAACAATCTTGTATATTGAAGATAACGCGGATAACCGGAAGCTGGTCCGGCGCGTACTGGAAGCGGATGATTACACCGTTGACGAGGCGCCCACCGCCAGCGAGGCCTTGAAATATCTGGAAACTAGGACACCCAGCCTGATATTAATGGATATCAGCATGCCCGATATGGACGGCTATACCTTAACTGCCAACATCAAGGCAAAGCCGAAGTTCGCCCAAACCCCCATTATTGCAATGACAGCCAACGTGATGCGCGGCGACCGGGAACGTTCGCTGGAAGCCGGCTGTGACGGTTACATTCAAAAGCCAATCGATATTGATATTCTAACGCAGCAAATAGAGCGTTACATTAAAAGGAATCCCAATGGTTAATCTCCCCGCATCTGACACACATCCCACTCACAAATCTGCTATTCCAAAGGATGCAACCGTTCTGGTGGTGGAAGATAACGTATCCAACTTCGTTCTGATCGCGCGCATGCTCGGCTATCTTGGAATCCATTGTGAATGGAAGACATCGGGATTTGAAGTGGTCGAGTACGCCGACACCCTGCCCCGGCTGGATTTGATCCTCATGGATATCCGCCTGCCCTATGAAGACGGGTATGCCGCAGAGAAAAAGATCCGGGCCTCGGAGCGATTCAAGGCCGTACGGATCGTGGCAGTCACCGCCGAAGCAAGCCTGGAGCAAATGAACAAAGCCAGGAACTCCGGGTTCGACGGCTTCCTCGGAAAGCCGCTCGACCCGGACCGTTTCCCTGAACAAATCCGGCGTATTCTCAACGGCGAGGAAGTTTGGGAGTTTGCATAATTCACAATGGCCCACACACAGAAAGATGAAGTGAAAGTCAAGCGTTCCAGAAATCAGGACAGTCTATCGCGTTCGTTGATCCGAACGCTGATCGTCTTTACGTTCATCCCCTTCATCCTGATGGCAGGCGCGGCATACTGGCGGGCACGCACCGTGTTTGGCGATCAGATCACGGGGCAGATGCAAAACCAGATGAACGACCAGCTCAATCAATTGGACCTGGTGATCAAAGCCAAGCAAATCCGCCTGGATCACCTTGTGCGCCAGCCCGATTTCGACAGCAAACTCGACTCCGCCCTTTCTGAAAGCCCGCAAAATCCCGACTTCACCAATGTCAGAAATAGCGTATCCGAAACGATGCGGGCGCTCAACCCCCAGGCAGGCAAGGCAACTTTCAACCAATTCTTTCTGATGCTTCCCAACGGCTCCATTCAAATGGCCAGCCAGCCAGGCTGGGAAGGAACCTCACTCGCCAACTCACAGTACTACAAAACCATCAGCGAAAGCAACAATCAGACCTTTGCAGTTTACAACCTCCCGCCGCTCTACACGAACCAATTCGCGCTCATCACCATTGCGCAATACCAAAGCCCCAGCGGATCGAGACTTGGAACGCTGGTAGGGATCACCGAGGCACAAAACTTTCAGGGCATTTTGCAAAGCCTGGCGAATCTCATTCCAGGCTCCAACGCGTATTTTGCCACTCGCGATGGGAAGTTCATTAGAATTGACCAACACACGATGGAACTGACGGCGCTCCTCCCTTCAGCCTCGCAAACCGCTCAGTTGACCCCGGTCTTCAATGCCATGATGAACGGCGGGAAATTCGCATCCCAGTCCCTGCAATTCAGCAATACCGCCAATTCCCCCGTCCTGGCAGAAGCCGCATGGCTGCCAAGCATGGACGGCGGGTTGGTCTTGGAAATCCAGCAAAGCCTGGTATTCGGTCCACTTATTAGCCTGGGATACTTCACTTTAATTTTGGCCGTGATCGCCCTGCTGGCCGTGGCGCTGTTTTCCTGGCTGGGAACCCAAAGCGTCTTCAGGCCGCTTCAATCACTGACGGCAATCACTACCAAATTTGCCTCAGGAGATTTCAATGTGCGCGCAGACATCCACAGTCAAAACGAAATCGGGTTGCTGGCGGATGCATTCAACCACATGGCAGAAGAGCTGACCGGACTGTATCGCTCCCTCGAACAAAAAGTGGAGGAGCGCACGCGCCAAATCCGAACGGCGGCAGAGGTGGCCCAACGCGCCACATCCGCCGGCAGCCTGGATGAACTGCTTAACCGCACCGTGGAACTCATCGTCGAGCAATTCGGCTTTTATCATGCGGCCATTTATCTTGTGGATCGATCAGGAAAATACGCAATATTGCGGGCAGCCTGCAGTCCGGCTGCCTACTCCCTGCTGGAAAGCAGACATCAACTGGAGGTGGGCTCCACCTCCATCATCGGCTGGGTAAGCGCCAACAACCAGCCGCGCATCGCCTCCGATATCAATCAAGATCCCTATTACCAGGCAAATCAACTCCTATCGGAAACGCTTTCGGAAGCCGGGATTCCCATTGCGGTGGGAGGCGCCGTCTTGGGCACTTTGGATGTTCAAAGCTCACAGGCAGGCGCCTTCGGCCCCGAGACCATTGTGGTGCTGCAAACACTGGCCAGCCAAATTGCGGTGGCCATACGCAACGCCAGTCTGACAGAGTCGATCCAGGTGAACATTCACGAACTGGAGCGCGTGTACCGCGGCTCTCGTTCCATCGCGGAAGCGAAGTCAGAAACTGAAATGACCCAGGCCGTCAGCCGCATCCTGCAGGATTCGCCCTATGCAGCGGCCATGCTCTTGGTGCGCGAAAATCGATTTGAAGCGGTCAGCACAAACGAACGCGAAGTAAAGCACGCGCTGGAGACCGCCTTGGATACGCTGGCATCCAGCGTAAGCGAGATCCAAAAATTTCTGTCGGGCAACCCCATCATTATCGAGGAGGATACAAGCGGCCTGCCCGCCGCCTTGAAGCGCTTCGTGTCCCAACTCAATCACCAGTCGGTTGCCCTGCTGCCCATCACGCAAGACAACAAGCTGGCAGGGCTGATCCTGCTTGGCGGGCGCAAACAAGCTTTGACCAGCGCCATCGTACAGCCCTATGTAGGCATGACCGACCTGATCAATGCGGGACTGGACAAAATAGTGGCCGCAACGGAGAGACAGGAACGCTTGCGCGAACTTGAATCGATCAATT
>PMLN01000231.1 GCA_003158885.1 Anaerolineae bacterium | reverse complement strand
GGATCTGTATCACATATAAATGATAGACAGGAATGTTTCCTTGCGCTTCTGTAGGCGTGATCGCTTTCGTGCCTTTTAGTAGATCAGTATATCGTCGCGCATGTTCACGACGCTTTGCATTCCATTCTGCAAGGTGAGGTAGCTTTGCGCGCAAAACCACCGCCTGTATCTCATCTAAACGCCCATTAAAACCAACCAAGTCATGATGATAACTAGCGCCCGAACCGTGGTCACGGACTTTACGAATCTTATCTGCAAGTGCGGAATCATTCGTAGTGATAAAGCCGCCTTCTCCATAACCGCCAAGGTTCTTTGAATAATAAAAACTAAAACCTCCTGCATCCCCAATGGAACCAGCTTTCCGGCCTCTATACTCGGCGCCATGCGCCTGAGCACAATCCTCAATAACGCGCAGTCCATGCCGCTTTGCAATTTCCAATAAAGGATCCATATCCACGGTCTGCCCATAAAGATGGACAGGTAAAATTGCTTTTGTGCGCGCCGTGATTTTTTTCTCAACTTGCGAAACGTCCATCAAATAAGTAGCGGGATCGATATCCACAAATACCGGCTTTGCGCCGGTTAAAAGAATGGCTTCTGTTGTGGCAATGAAGGTATGGGAAACTGTAATTACTTCATCACCGGGACCAATGTCCATAGCGCGTAAAATGATATTAAGCGCGGCGGTGCCATCACTGACGCCAATTCCATATGCCGCACCGCAGAAATCGGCAAACTCTTTTTCCAGTGCTTGAACATTCTCCCCCAGGAACAAATGCATGCCGTCTAGCACTTTCTCAATCCCCGAAAGTATCTCCTCCTTAAGGGGTTCATATTGTTTGTGAAGATCAACAAATTGAATATTCAATGCATCCTCTTATGCTTCTTCTATAATTCGAATCGTATGGGCAGGATTTCCAGCGACTACAGTTCCGGCTGGAACATCATGAGTAACCACGCTTCCTGCTCCTACAATTGCGCCTTCTCCGACTGTTACACCACACAAAATAGTGACATTGCTTCCAATAGACGCCCGACGTTTAATTAATGTGGGTGTACACACCCAATCCGCATCCGTTTGAAGCTGTCCATCCATGGTCGTAGCGCGAGGATATTTATCGTTGATAAACATTACGCCGTGACCAATGAAGACTTCGTCCTCAATGGTGACTCCCTCACAAATGAAGGAGTGGCTGGATACTTTTACCCGTTTTCCAATTCGAGCTCCCTTTTGGATCTCTACAAAAGTTCCAATTCGGCTGTCATCGTCAATCTCACAGCCATATAGATTAACAAAGGCATAGATTTTTACATTCTCGCCAAGTTTAACATCGGATGCAATTCGGGAAAATTCAGCATTTACCATGGGATTAACTCGTGAGTGGCGCTTTTGGTTAGAGAACGCTGAGCCGCTTCAAGTATCTTAACGACGCGTAAACCGTTTCTTCCCGAACTTTGAGGTTCAGTGTGATTAATAATGCTATCCAAAAAGTGTTGGCACTCCTGAAGCAGAGGTTCAGTAAAATGGATGTTCGGCATGTTAATATCGCCTGAGCGATAATTGTATTCAAACTCGCCGAAGCCGTTCGTATAATCTGGCGCATCAATGCCTTTATCGTATATCTTGATCTTTCCCTCCGTATCCATATCGTTATAAACCGCCATCTTCTTACTTCCGACAACCGTAACCCGGCGCACCTTGCACGGATCGAGCCAACTTACATGAACATAAGCGGTCAGATTATGCGGAAAGATCAAACTCAAATAAGCTACATCATAGACACCGGGAATCACGCACGGCATTCCTTGAGCGCTCACCGAGATTGGGTTTTCATCGAGGAGATAAAGTAGGATCGAAATATCGTGAGGAGCCAAATCCCAAAGCACGTTGGAATCGCGTTGAAATAAACCAAGGTTCAATCGCGCAGTGTCTATATAATACAGATCGCCCAATTCTTTTCTTTCGATATATTTCTTCATTGCCGCTACCGCGGAGTTGTACTCAAAGGTATGACCAACCATCAAGGTCAATCGTCTATCGTCCGCGATTTGAATGAGTTCCTCCCCATCACGGCTATTGAGGGTGAGCGGTTTCTCAACCAAAACATTTAAATCATGCAGCAAGCAGTCTTTGGCAACTTTGAAGTGTGTCTTAGGCGGTGTGGAGATGACCACCGCATCCAGATTCGCCTTGAAAAGTTCTTGATAGTCTTTCGTTAGAACAATTCCGGGATATCTAGACTTGGCGCGTTTCAATTGATCGTCCCTTAAATCAGCAATTGCGACAAGCTGAGACGATGGAAGTTCATAGAAATTCCGAGTCAGATTCGGTCCCCAATATCCATAACCAATTATGCCCACTCTTATTGAATCCATAGAACAAACCCTTCTTTATTTATTTTGTTACTCAATTACCCTGCCCCTCTCGTGGAAATGATAACGAGTGGGGTTTTGAAAATAATCTTAATATCAAGCCACAAGGACTGCCGATTAATATATTCAATATCCAAACGCACCTGTTCGTCAAAATCGGCAGTTGATCGTGAAGTGACTTGTTGCAACCCGGTAATGCCTGGTTGAGTCTCCAAGCGCTGCAAATGCCAAGGTTTATACATCGCCACTTCGTAAGGAATAGCTGGTCTGGGACCGACTAAACTCATATCGCCGATTAATACATTGAACAACTGAGGAAGCTCATCGAGACTCAATTTCCGCAATATCCTGCCGGGACGAGTAATTCTTGAATCGTGCACAAGTTTATGAATATTGGACGTCTCACCCTGCAACGTCTGGATTTGTTCATGATCGTTATCGATTAACGCTTTTATGTATGCCTGATGAACTGAGGAATCGGCATTGTGATGCATCGTTCGAAACTTATAACAACGAAAAGTAACTCTTTTCCTGCATGAGCTTTTGCCTCGGGTCTGTCTTTTCGCGCCCACTCGTTCTTGCACAAAGAATATTGGGCCAGGAGAATACAGTTTGATCGCCACGGCAATCAACAAGATCAACGGAGACAAGAGCACCAATAAACCAAGGGCGATCGCGACATCAATCACACGTTTCAATACGTAATACAACCTGCGATCTTTTGCCGCTGGATGAACAACGCTCAGATCACTTTTCCGTATCAAATCTAGTTGAACTTCATTCTGCATAATATACCTTTGTGTGCACGCACTCGCCTTGGATAATCTGTTCCACTTTTTTATCATAGAGTTTTTGTGGCATCTGCTACAAAATTGGGAAGTTACGGTTTAGGCAAATCCAGTGGATCCTTTTTTTCGTTGTTCTTGATTTCGCGATGATTTCTATCGGTTCGATTACGCAACCAGCTTCCGATTACCACAATCGCCAAGATTAAGACAATTAGAACGACCGAGAGCGCCAAAACAGGCAGAATCCAATCGGGTCTGGCAATAGCCATCAACTCCGGATTCGCACTTGGCGGCGTGGCCACAACAGCAATTGGAGCCTGTGCACTAGCGTTGCTGCCTGTCGTAACCGAGGCCAAGTGCGTGTCGGTAGTGATGATTTGATGGCCATTGACCACCGCAAAGTTACCTGCCAGCAAGCCATTCAGGTTGGGGTCCAAAAGGGCCGCTGTGGCCCACTGGACTCCCTGGGTTGTATTCCCCAAGGTGGCCAATACAACCTTGGAAGGATTCCACGGCGAAGGCATTTCCTCAATGTAACCCATGGGAGAACTAGCAGGGATTCGGTAGATAACCTGCAAATTGTTTTCACTAGCCACGTCGCCTCCGACCGAAAAAGGCGCAGGCAAGCTATTATTCATTTGAGCTACAAGAGGCATTTGGCTTGGTTGACCAATAACTAACAGATTGTACTTAGATCGTTCTGACGCAGGCACATCATCACCATAAAAAGCAGATAGTCCAGTGAGGGAACCATTCGCTTGATTTCCGATATAGGCAGCGATATGTACAGCGGCGTTCCAACCCGCTAAGTCGTTCCTTTCCAGTACAAAAGCTGTATCGTTAAGCAAAGGATTGTAGACGAATGGGGCAGGAAAAGCGGCTAAGCCTTGGTTAGAGGCCGGATTGTTAGAGGTTGAAAAAAGAGGCAGATGCAACAACGACTGAGGCCAGATATTTATCCAAAACCCCTGCAAATTATGAGGACTACAGTCATCGATCGGCACGATATTGGCGACCACTTCTATTTGATTCGTGCCCGGCACTACCAGAGACGGCGGTATTGTTATCTTTACCTGGTTTGTTGGCTGGGCGGCTGTTGCATCGCTTAAACGGACACTACCAATTGGTTCGCCATTGAACTTTACTACAATCCCAGATCGGTTGTAATCAAGCAGCGCCGAATGACCAAAATTCAGCTCGAAGTATGCGTCAGTGCCAACGGTCATTCCAGACGGTATATTGAAAGCGTACTGTACACTCGAAGAGCCCCTAGTTGTAAATAAGTTGCCTCCATAGCCAAGGTCAGTCAAGGTCTGATCTACTGCCCGAGGGACCGAGACGAGATTTGCCTGGACCTGCTGAACTATGGCTAAATTTGCGGAGCTATTGGGACGCAGGACGCCGGTACTGATAGCTTGAGCTGCTTTGATTGTGCCTTGATCAGTATTGCCAGACACCACAAGTGCCACAAAAGCATTGTTCCAAGGCGAGGCGATCATCTGAATCACGCCATCACTTGGGTCTCCACCCGAAATCTGAAACTTTCCACCGCTAGCCGGGAGTGGTAAGTGTAATTGCCCCAATATGGGAAGAGAGGAAGCGTTTCCAACAAAAATCAAACTATTGGTAGTCCCGTTAGTTGGAACAAATTGGCTGGCTGTAATCATGTCCAAGACAATGGAGCCGCCACTAAATTTTCCAAGAGCAGCTGCTACTGTCAGCGCCGCCTGCTGTTCTGAGGCGGTAGGATGATCTGGAAGGATCAACAACGCAGAATCTGAAAGGAATGAATTTTGGATGATCGGCCGTGGAAAATTTACCAGATTTGTAGATGGCTGAACCAATCCGTGAGGCAAACTAAAAAAAGAGGCCGGGTGGATATTTACTTGCATATTTTGATCGACAGTACAAGAGGCAAAACTACTTAGATTAAATCGAATCAACATACTACCATCGCTACTAGTTGAGTTTAAAGCTGTGAGAGGAATGGGGATATTTACCTTAGTATCGCCGACCTGATTAACTGGTAGGACCGCCAGTGTTGCATTATTCATTAGAACAGTGAGGGTTCCACCTCCCATCACGGTGTAAGGCTGTCCCTGCATTAGGGTAGTAACCGTATTAAAAGATATTCCCATTGAAAGGCTAAGCTGGGCGCCAGCCGTTATACTCCAATCAGGAGGTAGGGTAAATGTAAATGATGCCGAGTCATATGGCCCGACAAGCTGAATTTCGCTTTGACGAAATTGGGCAAATGTGACAACATTCGGATCGAAAGATGCAGCAGGGGACTGCCGCGTTGAAATTGCCTGTGTCGAAGCCACCGTAGGGGCCGGAAGCGTGGTAGTGGTCGGAGTGGGAGAAACAGCCTGCGCCCGAACAGAAATGGCCGGACCAACCAGCACACTAATAAAAAGTGCAGCAACTAAAAGCAGTTTAGCCGAAAATTGATTATTCATGATTTTTTCCTTTACAGTTGCCCAGAATGCGCGTCCATTATTCATCAACGGTCTCATCTACCCAGAACGGATTCTTTATTTCCCAAACATATATTGGGTTTTCCCGATCCCGTTGGGCCCGTTGTAGCGCGCTATTCGCTTTTTCAAAAAATTCTTGAAGAGAAATATCGCTACTCAATTCTGCGCCGCCTATATGAGGATCGAGGTCCAGATTCGCGTCTAATTGATCCAACATAATTGATGGTAATAGTGCCTGGTATATCCGCTCAAAAATTCCCTGTGCTGCCCTTCCCCTAGTATTGGGCAGCATAACAATAAAACTGATATCGTTCCAACGGCCAACAACATCGTTTCCCCGTAACTCATTACGCAGAGTCGTAATCACTTGTTGGAACACTCTTTGTAAACTTACGAATGGGAGAGTTTCGACAAGATCCCGAAGGCCACTCAATTCTATAATGCCAATGGATAACAAACCTTCGGACGATTGTTTCAGCTCTTCCTCTACCAGCTGTGTGAAATATCTGCTGTTATAAACACCGGTGATTTCGTCGAAGTGGAGACGCTGCCGGAAGGCCTCAAACGAAAGACCTAGTTGCTCGTTAAGGATCGCAAAGATCACTCCGATAAATAACCCCAATACAATTGCCAAGCCTGCACTCAATAGGGGTTTTGGGCTCGTGGGGATCACAGGTGGAATAGCTCTATCAAGAATTTCAACAGAAAATACCTGGTTTAGGCGACTGGTAAAACTCACTGTCTCATCACCCATTGTATTCGCAATTTTGGCCGCCATTAGAGGGTCTGGCCCTGTCACGCTTAGTTCTATAATATTCGAATTTGAAAGCACGGACGCCGCAGTTGTGTAGTTCTTCAATCCATCCGCTGGTAGTCCCATTAAAGCTAACGTATCATTATGGATTCGACCGCTGAGGATAATTTCCGTATAGGTCGCCATGGTTGATTGATTATTGAGTGTGTCAAGGGCATTAGTTACTTCACTTCCAGTGGTCAGCGTACCGCTCGGACTTACAATAAAGCGCGCCATCGCTGTATACTCTGGAGTCGCGAAATAAGAGATCCCTAGCGCCGTTGCAACGGCAACCAAAGTGGTTAATGCAACAATCCACCAGCCTCGCCTTAACATTTGAAAATATAATCGGATTTCCATATCAGTCTCCTCGTTGCTCTTGATTATAGATTTACATGCAATCCGTAATCATTTCGGTAAAAGTCTAGACGTTGTAACTTTTAAAACATCCGCTGCCTTACGAAGATTGCTAAGGTATAAATCGTTTTCATTAAACTCATGGTACTCTTCATATTCACCCCGCCATATTTTCGATGCTGTCGGCTCGCTACATCCGCGCTTTCTCATCTCTCCGATAAACTCATCATATGACATGTTAATGTCTTTAGCCAACTGCTGAATCGTGCTAACCATATAAGCTCCTGCTGATTGTGGAAAAATAGAAAGATTTCATGAAAATGATTATGAAGCCGAAATATTTCCTGGTTTAGAACATTTATTTTTTGATTGTTCTTTCTTGTTGCATGCAAAACCTGCTTCGAAATCTATTTAAAAAAAGGAATAAAAAAAAGATTATCGCTGCCTTTACGAAAACCTTACAAAAATGTAAGGACATTATAAGTGGTTTTCCGCTTTTGTCAACCCTTTTTGTCGTATTTAGCATGGTTTTCTCAAGAAACGATTTTCAGGCCAAAGAATCCATCCGATGCTTCTAGATTTTGCGGTTTCAAGAGTAATTTGTGCCATGGCAACATAAAGATTGAAATCCATCAAGCTTTCTTGAGAAAACCATCTCGTATTTAGTGGGAATAGTGGGATTTAGACAAGTCATATTTATCTAGGCAGGTTTCCTCGTCTCGAGGTGGTAACTATTCACCTACGAAGTAATGGCAACTTAATAAGAGGGTGAAGCATGCAAAAATCAATTCCACTCTCCTTTTATAATAAATCATCTCCAGTCATATCCAACAACTGGGTTATGTTGATCTGGACCAGTTGGGGGGAGGCTGACTTAGGAGTGAAGCCAAAAGCACCATACCTGCAACGACATCACTTGGTCCGTCCGTTTGAGAGTTAACTTGCCGCGTCTCATTCGCTGACGTATAATCCCTGCGTGCCCATTTTGGATAAACATGCCTTTGAGTTCTTCAGTCGCAGTGAGGAGCAGACCCGCCGCATCGGCATGCGGCTCGGCGGTTTACTGCGCGCCTCCGATTTGATTTGTTTGCAGGGCGATCTTGGCGCCGGCAAGACTACGCTCGTCCAGGGCCTGGCCCGCGGCTGGGGTTCGCTCGATTCTGTGTCGAGTCCGACCTTCGTTTTGGTCAATGAATATCGGCGTCCTGATGACTGCCGCCTTTTTCACATGGACGCCTATCGTCTCGAATCCGCACCCGAAGCCGCCGAGCTGGATATCGACTCCATGCTCGCCCGCGGCGCCTTGATCGTGGAATGGGCGGAGCGTATTGCCTCCATCTTGCCCGTTGACCGGTTATGGATCGGCCTTGAACAGCGTGCCGAGGAGCAGAGGCAGATGAACTTTCGTGCGCATGGCCTGCGCTATGATGAACTTCTGTCGGAATTGCAGGCGGATATGTTTGGAGCTTCGTGATGTTGCTTGCCGTTGATACTTCCACCGCCCAAACCGGGCTGGCGCTTTATGATGGCGCGCAGATCGTCGCCGAGATGATCTGGCAGAGCCGTCAGCATCATACGGTGGATCTGGCTCCCGCCTTGATGGAGTTGCTTAAGCGCGCCGAGGTTAAGATATCGGAGTTGCAGGCCTTGAGTGTTGCGATTGGCCCCGGTTCATTCACCAGTTTGCGCGTGGGACTGGCTTTTGTGAAGGGCTTGGCCTTGGCCCGTAAACTCCCCCTCATCGGCATCCCGTCTCTTGATATACTTGCTTCTGCGCAGCCGGCTGTGAAAATGCCCTTGGCCTGCATATTGCAGGCTGGTCGTACGCGTATTGCCTTGGGATGGTATAAAGTGGAGGATGGTCAGTGGGTGCCGCACGGCGAGATCAGCATTTCCACGGTATCCGAGTTGGCTGATTCCATTGATACGCCGACCTTGGTGGCAGGCGAATTGAACTCCGAGGAACGGCAGAGATTGATGCGCAAGAAGGTCAATATCCATTTGGCGCCGCCTTCGTTGTGCGTGCGGCGGCCCGCCGTTTTGGCGCAGTTGGCCTGGGCGCGTTGGCAGTCCGGCCGCGTGGATGAAACCGCCTCGCTCGCGCCCATCTATCTTCACACCGTCGAATCGATTCAGGCATGAAGTTCATCATTCGCAGGATGACGGTTGAAGATGTGCCTGTGGTCGCCCAATTGGATCGCATGTCTTTCAGCTTGTCATGGCCGGAGCACACGTTTTATTATGAAGTCAAGGATAATACCGCCGCACGTTGTTTTGTGGCGGAGACGGAAGATAAGCAGATTGTGGGGATGGTCGTTTCGTGGGTGATTTTGGACGAACTGCATATTGCCACGCTTGCGGTTCATCCCGATTATCGCCGTCAGGGGATCGGCCGGCGGATTTTAACGGAAGCGCTTCAGGATGGGGTCCAGGCCGGGACGCGCTATGCCCTGCTGGAGGTGCGTGCCGGGAACGAGGCCGCCCAGAATCTCTATCGCGAGTTCGGATTCAAAACGGTGGGCCTGCGTTCTAAGTATTACAAGGATAACGGCGAGGATGCCGTTTTGATGAACCTGGATGATTTGGAGTCGATATGAGCGCCGAGGAAATATTAGAGCAAGTTGCAAAGGAAGTCGCGGTCTGTGAGAAATGCGCGCTATATCATTCGCGCAAGAAATCCGTGCCGGGCGAAGGGCCTGCGGATTCCGAGATCATGTTCATCGGGGAAGGCCCCGGCTTTTATGAAAACGAACAGGGACGCCCGTTTGTGGGCGCTGCGGGACAATTCCTCGATCAACTCCTGGCGCAGGCCGGTTTGAAGCGCACCGATGTCTGGATTGGGAATGTGGTGAAATGCCGGCCTCCCGGCAACCGCGATCCTCTGCCGGAGGAATTAGCCGCCTGCGATACCTATCTGGAACGCCAGATCAGGGCCATCAACCCCAGCATCATCATCACGCTGGGACGCTATTCCATGGGCCGCTTCATGCCCGGCGCCAAGATCAGCACGGTGCATGGGCAGATGCGAAAAGTTGGCGAGCGTTATGTGATTGCCATGTTCCATCCGGCCGCCGCCTTGCATCAGGCCTCGTTGAAACCCGCCATCCTCGCGGATTTTGCCAGACTGCCTGAGTTGCTCGATCAGGCGCGCCAGGCGCTGGGCCGCTCCGCGCCGGATGGTAAAGAGCAAGAACCAAAGGATGACCCAAAGCAATTGAGCCTGTTTTAAGAATTACGATATCCGCTAACTCGATGGCAGTGCCTAAATCGCCAATTACCAATCTCTAATATCGAATATCGAATATCGAATATCGAGTATCGAATATCGAATATCGAGCATCTAATATCGAGTATCTAATATCGAGCTAATATCGAATATCGAATAACGAATACGAAGGAAAAAAAGAATGTCAATCAAAGATACCCTCATCAAAAAGTTTCAAGATAAGTCTGCAAGGATCGGAATCCTCGGCATGGGATATGTCGGCTTGCCTCTGGCGGTGGTGTTTGCGGAGGCGGGCTTTAATGTTCTCGGCATTGATCCCGATCAGCGCAAGACCGATGCGTTCAGCCGGAACATTTCATACATTCAGGATGTCCCGACCGAGACCGTTGTGCGTTTGCATCAAAGCGGCCGGCTCAACATGACCGGCGACTTCGCCGCGCTGAAGGAGTTGGATGCGGTCAGCATTTGCGTGCCGACTCCTCTGCGCCACACCGGCGACCCGGATATGTCGTTCATCAATTCGGCGGTGGAACAACTTGTCAAATATGTTCATAAGGGCATGGTGGTGGTCTTGGAATCGACCACCTATCCCCGCACCACCCGTGAATTGGTGCTTCCCCGGCTGACGGAGCAATCCGGCTTGAAAGTGGGCGAGGATATCTTCATTTGTTTCTCCCCGGAGCGCGTCGATCCCGGGCGTAAGGATTGGACCACGCTGAATACGCCCAAGGTGATTGGCGGGATCACCCCCGCCTGCGTCGAAGTCGCCGGGGCTTGGTATGGCGGCGCCATTAAAACGATTGTTCCGGTTTCCTCGGCGGAAGCCGCCGAGATGGCGAAACTGTTGGAGAATACCTTCCGCATGATCAATATCGGTCTCGTCAATGAACTGGCGATCATGTGCGAACGTTTGGGTGTGGATGTCTGGGAGGTGATTGAGGCCGCCGGCACCAAGCCGTTTGGATTTATGAAGTTCACGCCTGGCCCCGGCTTGGGCGGACATTGCATTCCGATTGACCCGTTGTACTTGTCGTGGAAGATGAAGGAGATGAATTACAACGCCCGCTTCATTGAGCTGGCCTCCGAGATCAATACCAACATGCCGCGTTATGTCGTGGGCCGCATTCTGGATGCGATGAATGATCGCGGCAAGGTTCTCAAGGGCAGCAAAGTGCTGGTTCTGGGCGTGGCCTATAAGCCCGATATTGACGATGTGCGTGAATCGCCCGCGCTGGATGTGATTGCCCTGCTTAAGAAGAAAGGCGCTCAGGTTTCCTATCACGATCCGTATATTCCGCAGATCCACCATGATAAGGAGGGCTGGCAAATGGACAGTGTTAAGAATGTCATGCAGGCCGTTCAGGAATCGGACGCAGTGGTGATCGTCACGGATCATAAGGCCTATGATTACAAGGCCATCCTCGATTCGGCGAAGTTTATTTTTGACACCCGCAATGCCATGAGCAGGATTGCGAAGGATAGTCCCAAGGTGGTGAAGCTTTAGGCGCAATGTACAGTGGACAGTCGGGGCTGTCCGCTGAAAGCTGAATCTATGTCACATTATTTGGTCACCGGCGCGGCCGGCTTCATCGGTGCACGCACCTCGGAAATTTTGATTCAGGATGGACATACCGTTGTCGGTGTGGACAACCTGAACGATGCCTATGACCCGCGCATGAAGGAGTATCGCCTGCGGAAATTGCAGGCCCTGCCGGGCTTTGATTTTGTTCGTGATGACATCTCGGATCGCGGCATTCTCGATCGTCAATCTTCGATACTCGACCGTAAATTCGATGCCGTGATTAACCTCGCCGCGCGTGCCGGTGTCCGTTACAGTGTTGAGAATCCGTGGATCTTTGTCGAGACCAATGTGATTGGCACCTTGAATATGCTGGAGTTGTGCCGGCAAAGCGGCACCAAAAAATTTATCTTTGCTTCCACTTCCAGTATCTACGGGGCCGATCCGCCCTATCCCACGCCCGAATCCGCTTCGAGCAGTGAACCGCTTCAACCCTACGCCGCCAGCAAAAAGGGCGCCGAAGCCTTGTGTCATTCCTATCATTATTTGTATGATCTGGATGTCAGTGTGCTTCGCTTTTTCACCGTCTATGGTCCTGCGGGACGGCCCGACTTGGCGTTGTTCCGTTTTGTGCAGTGGATCAGTGAGGGGCGGCCGGTGCGTGTCTATGGCGATGGCGAACAGTCGCGCGGCTTTACCTACATTGACGATATCGCCCGCGGCATTATCCTGTCCCTCCAGCCGGTCGGCTATGAGATCATAAACCTTGGCGGACATGAAGTCATCACCATCAATGCTCTGATTAAATTGATTGAGGAGTTGATGGGCAAAAAGGCGGATGTCCAGCACGGCCCGCCCAATCTTGCCGATATGTTCACCAATTGGGCCGATGTCGGCAAGGCTAGGAGTCTCTTGGGCTGGGAGCCGCGCGTGGGTCTCCGTGAGGGTGTCAGGAAACTTATTGACTGGTACGTTGCCGAACGTTCGTGGGCGGGTGAGATTCTGACGCCGTGAACTCCTTGCGTCGTCGGATTGCCTCATGGCGCGCCGATAACATCCTGCGCCGCGTGGTGCGCAACAGCGGCTATCTGTTTAGTTCCACCACCATCTCGGCTGCCTTGAGTTTTGCGCAGGGTATCTTTGTCGTGCGCCTGCTCGGCATGGGCGGCTACGGGCTTGTCTCCGGCGCCATCATCTTGTTTGCCTCCAACGTGAACCGCTTGCTTTCCTTTCGCATGAGTGAAGTGGTGGTGAAATACTTGGGCGAGGCGCTGGCGGAGGAGAAACTTGAGCGCGCCGCCGCCATTGCCAAAGGCATTGGGTTGGTGGAAGCCGTCACTTCCGTGATTGCCTATTTAGTTTTATTGGCCTTGACTCCCTGGGCGGCGCGTACTTTTGCGAAAGACCCCTCCACCGCGCCACTTTTCGCCTTCTATGGACTTTCTCTCTTATCGAATCTGATTTTTGAAACTTCGACCGGCGTCCTTCAGGCTACCGACCGTTTCGACCGCGTGGCGGTCATCAACCTGGTTCAAAGCATCATCACGGCCGTCATGGTCTTCGTGGATTTCCTCTTGAAGCGCGGCGTCATGGATATCTTGACGGCTTATCTTGTGGGCAAGACCTTCACCGGTATCGCCGTGATTTATTTTGCGGTGCGCGAGTTAAACAAAAGACTGGGCAAGGGCTGGGCTCGTGCTCCGCTTCGCCAGCTCACCGACTGGCGTTCCATTGGCGGCTTTGCCATCAACACCAACTTGAATGGCACGGTCAATCTTTTTGTCCGTGATAATGCGCCCTTGTACCTCACCGCTCTTCGCTCCCTCACCGAAGTGGGTTATTTCAAGCTCGCTTTGAATCTGGTCAATATGGTGGCTCTGCCCATCGAACCCTTCATCTGGCCGACCTATGCGGAACTCGCGCGCAGCATTGCCTTGCATCAATGGCAGGAGACCAAGCGTCTCTTGCGCCGCGTCAGCGCCATTGCGGGCGGCTGGACTCTCGCGGCCGGCGGCGCCTTGGTCGCCTTCGGTTGGTGGATTGTGCCGTTTGTATACGGCGCCAGTGCCGCGCCTGCCTATTTCTCGTTGGTCATTTTGCTGATCGGCTTTGGCGTCGCGAATATCTTCCATTGGAATCGTCCGCTCTTGTTGGCCTTCGGCCAGCCCGGTTTTCCGTTGATGGCCATGACCGTGGTCGGCGCGGTTGAGATCGCTTTGATCTTTTTGCTCGTGCCTCGTTTTGGCTATCTGGCGGAATCCGCCATTGTTTCGGGCTTCTTTGTGGTGGCCATCGGCTGGATCGTCTGGCGCGGCCTCACGGTTCTTCATCAAAAGGAAATTTCTGCATGAAGACCTGCTTTTCTCAATGTCGCGTTGTGCATCCAATCCATGCGAAATTAACCGCAAAGTTCAAGAATCTTTCTTTGCGTGCTTGGCGAACTTCGCGGTTCAATTTTTTGTCCGGCATTAATTTGAGAAAACGATACGCATGAAGATCGTTGCCATTGCCGCTTCGCGTATCCCTTCCGATACCGCCAACAGCATCCAGGTCATGAAGGCCTGTCAGGCCCTGGTTCAACTCGGTCATGATCTTAGGCTCATCGTCCCCGCCAACCCCGACTCCCATCCCCCGTCTACGCTCCACGGTCTTCGGTCTTCTGTCTCCGGTCTCCGGTCTCTCATCCCCCGTCTCCCTTCCGACGAAATCACCTCCCTCTATGGTCTTCAAACGGCCTTTCCCATCGAATGGTTATCCTCCTTTGATCGCCGCTTGTTTACCTGGCAGGCCGTTCAACGCGCTTGTGCCTTGAAGCCTGATCTGCTTTACACTTGGTCTGTTCACTCTTCGGTCTTCGGTTTGCTTGCGCACCTGCCCGTCATCTTTGAGATTCACATTCAGCCTTCTGGCTGGTTTGGTCCCTCCTGGCATCGCGCATTTGGACGTTTGCACGGCCGCAAGCGCCTAGCCTCCATCACGCGTGCTTTGGTGGATGTTTTGCAGGATCAATTTGATGTGCGCCTCGCTCCGCATGAAATCGTCATTGCTCCCAACGGCGTGGATTTGGAACGCTTCACTTCCTTACCCGATCCGGTCACCGCGCGCCGCCAGTTGAACTTGACCGAATCCCCCACGGTCATGTGTACCGGCCATCTCTACGCTGGCCGCGGTGTTGAACTCTTCCTCGATCTGGCGCGCAGGATACCATCTGCGCAATTTGTGTGGGTGGGCGGACGCCCGCAGGACGTCGAGCAGTGGCGCGCCAAAGCCTCCTCGCCCAATGTGATCTTCACCGGCTTCATTCCCAATCGCGATCTTCCCTTCTATCAATCCGCCGCCGACGTGTTGCTCATGCCCTATGCGCGTTCGATCTTCGGTTCCAGCGGTTCCGCCGATTCCGCCGCCGTCGCCAGCCCCATGAAGATGTTCGAATACATGGCCGCCGAACGCGCGATCCTCACCAGCGACCTGCCCGTGATCCGCGAAGTGCTGAATGAATCCAATGCGGTCTTCTGTCCTCCCGATGATGCGGCTGCCTGGCAGGTTGCGCTGGAAGGCTTGCTCTCCTATGCGCCTCGTCGCCTTATGTTTGCCAAACAAGCGCGTCTGGTTGTGGAAAACTACACCTGGCTTGCCCGCGCCCGGAAACTATTGGATGGATTATTTTAGTACGTGGGGTGGCATTACTCAATTCGGGCAAGTACAGATGATATAAAAATTTCTCTACCGTACATTTCGGAAATTGGACGCGGACGAGCGCGGATTCACGCGGAAAAACCAATTAAAAATCCGCGTTTTCAGCGTTCATCAGCGTCCCAAAATGGTTTTGTACGGTAGCAAATAAAAATCAAATTTCTGGAGAGGATTTCTCCTGCCTCTTTGCCCGCAGCGAGAAGAAATACAGCATAAGCAATCCCAACAGGGAGACCGAAAGCATGACCGGGATGGTTTCCAGCGATACACGCCGTGCCAGAATACCGGCCAGGGAGGGCAGCAATGCGCCGCCTAAACCGGCCGCGCTGATTTGGATCCCGATGGTGTTGGCCGCGTGTTGTGGCCCCACGCGCTGGCTGGTGCTTGAAACCAAACCCGGGAAGATGGGCGCCATTGCAAAGCCTGTTAAAAATACGCCTAATACACTGACCAGTGGCAGCGGGTTCCACCAGAACAGGACCGCGCCCACCAGGGCCAGCGCCATCCCGCCCAGCATCAATGTGTTAAGCCGCACGCGTTGCGCATATAACCCGGCTAAAACGCGCCCGATGGTGAAAGTTGCCCAAAAACCGCCAGCCCAAAGCCCGGCTAATTGTGGGCTTATCCCGCGGCCTTCGGTAAAGAGCGTGTAAGTCCAGTTGCCCAGGGTGAGTTCTGCACCGGTATAGAGCAGGAACATGACAATGCTTACCCAGGTGATGGGTCGGAGCAGGGTCTTCCATAGGGAGGTCTGGTAGTCCATCAAACCGCGCTCGCTGTCATCGGTTTCCGCCGTTTCAACGGATGGTTTTTGGGGCCGTTTCCAGGCGGAAAGGGTGAACAAAAAACAGGCCGTCATCAGCACCATCACGCTGCCGACGAAGATATATCCGGGTCGCCAGGATGCAAATCGAGCCAGTCCCGCGGTCATCATGATTGGGCCAATCGTGGCGCCCATGCCAAAACTGGCATGCAGCCACTGCATCTGGCCCTGATTGTATTCGGCAGCCAGGTAGGTATTGAGCCCTGCATCCATCACTCCCGACCCAAATCCGCCAAGCACACCCAGGGCGATGATCACGCTCCATGCGGGTGCAATGGTGTAGCCGAACGAGGCGATGGCGGAGAACAGGCTGGAACATATCAGTAGCGGACCGATCCCAAAACGGTTAATCAGTCGGGCGATAAAAAAGCTTGAGAGCATGTATCCCACGGTGGAGGAAACAAGCAGGAACCCCATCGCGTCCAGCGGTAACGCAAAATCTTTCCGCATGGTGGGCCATGCCACGCCTAATAGGCCGCTCGGCAGTCCCAGCGTAACAAAAGCGATGTATGCCAGCATTAATAGGTTTACTTTGGTGCGCGGTGCGTGGTTGGCGTTGGATGTCATGGATTTATTTTCCTGGTGCTTTGTTTCCAGCGTAATCTTTTCGGACTGGGGCGCTTCAATACCCATCCCGCATGGATTATAGTCGTATTACTGAAGTGGGGGGAAATGGTTTTGTTTGTATTGAACACCGCACTGCTGTGGAAAACTATACCTGGATTGCCTGCGCCCGCCATATATTGGATGGATTTTAGCAAGCAAACTTGCAGATGAATTGGTAGGTGGAATATTGAAATGTTTTAAATCAGATTATTCCAGCGATCTGGAAAATAATCTTTTGCTTTTTTCAGGATACCGTGTTTTGCCTGCCAGTTTTTAGGCAATGGTTCAAGATTGAAAACTTCTGATTTCCAAAGCGCATTTTCCACTAATGGATAATATTTCAACTGTCCGCCAGATTCGCCGTACCACTCAAAAAGAGTTCCATATTGATCTTGGCCGCGTAAGCGGCGGCCATGTCTTTCTTCTCCATTATTTTTAACCATGGGGAAGTCCCAAGTTAATTGAGTAGGACTTGGTAACTGAAGGGAAAATTTAAACAGCTGATATTCGCCTTGAGTGTTCCAGGAAAGAGCTAAATAGAAGCTTCGATCTAAATCCACAGCGCCGTCTCTATCAAGTCCCGCTGAATCATGCCATTCTTTTTCTTGAGCAAGTAGCGCTTGAGCGACTTCAAGCGGCTTGCCTTTGTAATTTTGTTGGTTAATTCCAATTTGTCCTAACTGTTCCCAAAACGTACCGGAAGAATTGGATAGTTCAAGCGTTACTCGGCCTGTTCGCCTCGTATCATTCAATGTCCGGCGCATTTTACATGAGAGACCAAAATAGACATCTTTTCGTTTTGGATCAGGAATAAGAACATCGAAAATGAATTTGCTTTCTTGTGCTATGCCACCAAACGCAAGAGCAGCCGATCGTTCAAAATCCCGCCAGCCAGGCAAAGTTTGTAGGTCCTTTGCGGCTTGCTGCCCGCTTCCATCCTGATAAGTGCTCAGTATCAAGCGGAAACGCTCAAATTCTTTTTTTGTCGGATTTCTATGGATAAAGGGTACTGTCATTTTCTGCCTACTTCAAGTTCGTCTTTCAAAAGCTCATCGGTCGTAATCTTGAAATAACGGGCAACTTTCAAAACAAAATCAGCAGTTGGCTTTTTCTTTCCTGCTTCGATTTCACTGATATAGCCATGTGCGGTGAGTCCCAAGGCGTAAGCAAGTTCCTTCAGAGTCATCTCTCTACTCGTTCGTAATACGCGGAGTTTTTCGCCAAATCGTTTCATATCGAAAATTTCATTGACAGGTAGAAAAGAGTATGATAAAATGTCTCTAGTAGAGACAAAGGACAATTACTTTATGGCATCGACTATTGGTGAACATGAGATGGTCAACAGCCCTTTTAAGTGGGTTGGCGGTAAATCGCGCCTCCGCAAGCAAATCATATCGCTCTTGCCCAAACACACATGCTATGTTGAACCTTTTGCGGGAGCCGCTTGGGTATTGTTTGGGAAGCCGCCAAGCGATGTCGAAGTGATTAATGACATTGACCAGGAACTTGTTACCTTCTTTCGCGTGATCAAGCAAAAACCTGAAGAATTCATTCAGTCATTTGAGTTAGAACTTGTCTCTCGTGCTGAATTTGAACGATTAGCCTCATTGGATGCAGAAACGCTTACCGATATACAACGTGCTCATCGCTTTTACTACTTGATCATGGCTGGTTGGGGCGGCGAGTTGAAATATCCGCGTTTTCAAACCAGCATTTCAGATGGCGGACATGGCAATCGTTTGATCGGCGCATTGAAAACTTTGAAAGAGCGCATTACTCCTGTCTATGATAGACTCAAAACGGTCATCATTGAAAATCTTGATTGGAGAGTTTGCATTGACCGTTACGACCGTGCCAACTCTGTGATGTATATTGACCCGCCATATCCTGATAACGGGGTTAATTATGCCCATAACATGCGGGATTGGGAAGAGCATCGAGAACTGGCGAAACGTCTTCATAAAGCGGAATGTAAGTGGATTTTATCCTCTTATGATATTCCTCAAATCCGGGAACTTTATCCAGAAAAATATGTTATCCCTGTTCAATCTACCTCAGGCATGAAGGCCAAAAAAGAAGGCCGGGAACGCGTGATAAACAAAGAAGTTCTTGTCACAAACTATATGCCCGATAGCTCATATATCTCGCATTTCGGCAGCAAAGAAGTGCGACAAATCCGAATGGTTATGGAAGACTCTGAAACCTATTAGTTCTGATTATAGCATGGCAGTGAAAATCCCAAGGATCAACCTCTTGGGATTTTTTTATTGTTCGCTGGTGCAATACTGCCCTCCTTTATCTGGATACAATATCCTTGTCCCTTCGGGGAAGTTTAATTCATCGTTTTAAACCTCTACTCTAGCCTCAAATCATGTAGGGTAGAATATCCCCGTTATGCAACCTAGAATACTTTCCCTAAAGGACTTGCTCTTTATCCTTCCTGTCTCCCTTGCCCTTGGTGCCG
>PMLN01000085.1 GCA_003158885.1 Anaerolineae bacterium | reverse complement strand
GTTTGGAGGGAAGGTCGCGGGATATTTTCAAGTTTCCCACCATCGCCGCGGCCCGCTGCCGTTCTCGGATTCCGAATTGCGCTTGATGAATATCGTCGGCAATCAAGCGGCGGCGATCATTGAGAACGCCCTCTTGATCCAGCAAAGCCTTACCCGGACCCAACACTTCGAGGTCTTGAGCCATCTGGTCAGCCTTAGCGTTTCATCGAACACGCTGGATGAAATGCTCAAGGTTTCCATTCAGGAGCTGGTGCAGTTGTTTCAGGCAGATGCAGGCGCGCTCTTTTTGGTGGATGATACACGCAGCCAACTGCGATTGCATCGTGACTCGCTGACGGGGACGGGTTCCGATGTTTTGAAGGCCTTTGTAGAGCTCGAAGTCGCTCATGCCGATGATCATGCCATGGCAGGCCGGCAGCCCTTTATCACCGGTCGTTTGAGCCTGGATTCCCGCGCCCTGGTGACGTATCAACCGTTGGCGCAGGTTCTGCACATGGAATCCCTGATGGTGATCCCGCTTTCCATGCGTGAGAAGTTGAACGGCGAATTGATCCTCGGCAGCGGCAGGACCAACTTCTTCAATGACTACGATTTGCAAATCGTTTCGACGGCTGCNNTTACCATCGCACGGGTGAGCCGCGAACTGAATGTTTCCTTGGATCTCAATCAACTGCTTGAAACCCTGCGCGACGAGGCGGTGCGGTTCGTGGGCGCAGATTGCGGCTCGGTTCTGCTGATCGATCCGGATTCCGTAGAGACGTTGCATGCAACATCTCTACGCGTGGTCAAGTCCACCGGTTGTTCAGCGGGGACCGAACTTTCTCCGTTTGAGAGAAGCGCGATCGACAAGATGGAATCTTTTCTTGTTTCCGATTTCGACCAGGAAGGATTCTTTCCGCCACATGCAGGCATCCATTCCGCCTTGGTGGTGCCCCTGCTTCATCAGAAACGCCTGGTTGGACTGCTTCAACTGCACTCCAAAAAGCCGGCGTATTTCGATGCGAAGGCCATGGACCTTGCGGAAACCCTAGCCATCCAGGCCGCGGTTGCTTTAAGCAATGCCTGGTTGTATCAAAGCGAACTTCAGCGCTCCGAGGTATTTCGCCGCCGCTCGGAAACGCTGACCCGCTTATCGAACGCGAGTTATGCCATCGGTCCAGACGTTTCACTTGAAGAATCCTTGAGGGTTATCGGGCAAGGCATCCATGATTCCACGCCGTTCCAGGTGGTGCTGGTCAGCCTTTATGAGCCGGAGGGCGGCCAATTGCGGCGCGTCGTTGGCATTGGCATCCCACAGGAAACATTGAATGAGCTATTGGCGCGCAAGCAGCCATATTCCGCCCTGCTCCAGTTAATGAAGCCAACGTTTAAAGTCAGCCGGTCATATTACATCCCTGCAGACCAAACCCCGGTCTTGCCGCCGGACGTTCATTACGTTTATGCTGCTAATTATTCGGAGCAGCAGTCCGCAGTGAACGCATGGAACGCGGACGATTTTCTGCTGATCCCGCTGGAAGATGCACAGGGCAATCCACTGGGTGTGATCAGCCTCGACGATCCCAGTAACGGCTTGCGCCCCGACCAGGCGACCATTGATTCCCTCGAGGTCTTTGCCGCGCAGGCGGTCTTTGTGATCAGCGATGCAAGACGATATAACGAACTTAAGAGCCGGCTTGATGCGTTTTCCTCGGGCATGCAGCGCCAGCAGAAATTGCTGAATATTACGCAAAAAGATTTGCCGGTCCTGCTTCGCAAGGATTTGGAGCAAACCATTGCCTTACACAGCCTGGATAGGCGCGCTCAACGTGTGCGCGCCGGTTTGGCGATCACCGAGTCGGTCAGCCGGCAATTGGATGCCTCCTCCGCGTTGATGGCGCTGGGACGCGAGACGCTGACTCAATTAAGCATGACCACGGCCCTGGTGGCGGAGAACGCTTCCGAAGGGCCGCGCCTGCTGCATGTGCTCGGCAGTATCCCCAAGTCAACAAATCCCGAGTCTTTGTTCGGCCAGCGCAATCCATTGCGCGCGGTTTTGCAGAGCGGCGAGCCTATCCTCATATCCAACCTGGATGAAAGCAACGAATGGCATGATGTTCCGCTGCTTTCCCAGCTGCGCGCCAAGGGCTTGATTTGTTTGCCGGTCATTGTTGAGAATAAACCGGTGGCGGCCATGCTGGCGCTTAGTACCGAGCCGATGCCTAATTTCACGGAGGAAGACCGGCAGGTCTATTATCAGATTTCCAGACAGACCTCCGTGATCCTGCAAAACATTTCCCTGCTCAATGAGACCCGCCGCCGGTTGCAGGAAGTTGATCTCCTGCTCGATTTCAGCCGCCGCATCAGCGGACTCGACCCGGCGAATATCATACGAGCCTTGCTGGAGAGCGGCCGCCGCGTATTGCTCGCGGCTCATGCGGGCGTGGTTTTGATGGTAAACGAGCAAAACGATTTGCTGTTGCCGCAAGCGGTATCCGGCTATGCGGATAACAACAGTATGCTGCGGATCTCCTACCGGTTGGGCGAGGCCTTGCCGGGCGTGGCTTTCTCCGGCAGGAAACCTCGACGCGTGGATGAGATTGATTTTGCACGTGATTATTCCCTGCCTCCCGATAAACTGGGTCTCTACCGGCAGGCGACCGGCGGACGGTTGCCTGTTTCCAGTTTGTTTGTCCCGATCTTGGCGGGGGATCAAATGCTCGGCATTCTTGTGTTGGATAATTTCAACACCCCGGCTGCATTCAAAGCCGAGGATGAAAACTTAATGGTTTCGCTTGCCCAGCAAGTGGCGCTCTCGCTCGAAAACGTGCGCCTGGTCCATGCCATGACGGAACGCGCCGGCCAATTGCAGGCCCTCAACGATGTCGCCACTGCCATGACTTCCAACCTGCGCTCGGATCAATTGACCGCCTCGCTCCTTGATCAGCTTATGCCGGTCCTGCCCTTTGATACGGCCACGCTTTGGCTGCGCGACAAAGAACATCTATCGGTGGCCGCCGTGCGCGGTTTCCCGGATACCGAGAAGCTCCTTGGCTTGACTTTGGCGGTTGCCGATAGCGCTTTGTTCAATGAAATGATTCGAAGCGGCCAGTCCATTTTCGTTCCGGATGTACGCGAAGACCCGCGCTTCCCATCCGTGGAAGCCCCGCACCTTTCCTGGCTTGGCATCCCGTTGATTTCCAAAGGCGAATTGATCGGCGTGATCGCCCTGGAAAAATGGCAGTCGCATTTCTATACGCGCGAGCAAATTCAATTGGCTTCAACCTTTGCCGGTCAGGCCGCAGTGGCCGTGGATAATGCCAAGCTGTTCGAGGAAAGCTTGAGCCGCGCGGCGGACTTGGATCAACGCTCGCAGCGCCTGGCATTGCTCAACCGCTTCTCATCCGACTTGAGCGGTTTACTGGATGCCGATCAGATCCTGCACCTGACTGCCGAAGAGCTGCGCCGGGCATTGAATGCCAATCGCACCTCAGCCGTGTCGTTTGAACATGGGCAGGCGATTTGGAAAGCGGAGTCTTCCGAGTCAAAGCATGATTTGCCTCAGGTGCTGTCCAATTCACCCTTGTTTGAACGTCTGCGCGAATCGCAGGGAATCTTCAATACGGAAAATATCGCCGCTGAACCCGACCTTCATCCGATCATGGGATTGGTCGGCGCCGATACCAGCGCCTTGCTCGTTTTGCCTTTGGCGAGTGGCATAAATCTGCGCGCCCTGCTGTTTGCCCATATCACCGGAGGAGGGCGCTTCGCGTTAACAGAAATTGAACTGGCGCGTACGATTGCAAACCAGGCGGCCATTGCGCTTGAGAATGCGCGCTTGTATCAAGCCACTGTTAGGACTGCGGAACGCTTATCCGTTCTCAACCAGGCAAGCTCCGAGATCAGCGCCAGCCTCGATCCCGAGGAGATCTATAGCGCCATCCACGAGGCAGTCGGCCGGCTGATGTCGGCGGAAGCCTTTGTGATCAGCCTGTTGGATGAAGAGACGCAGGAAGTGGAAGGCGTTTATTTGATGGACAAGGATGTCCGCGCGCCGAATATGCGTCTGCCCTTGGGAGAAGGATTAAGCAGTCGTGTGATTACGAGCGGCCAGCCGCTTAATCTCAATGATGCCGGTCAGGCGGATGAGATGGGCGGGCTTACGTTGGGAGAGCGCGGCACCCCCGCCTCCATTCTGGCGGTTCCGCTGATCTTGGGCAGCAAGACCATAGGTATGCTTTCCACGCAGAGTTACGAGAGCAATGCGTACACGGACGAAGATCTTCAACTCTTGAGTACGCTGGCGAACCAGGCTGTGGTTGCGATCCAGAACGGGCGCCTGTTTGCAGAGACCCAGCGCCTGGCGCAGGAGCTTGAACAACGCGTCATCGAACGCACGGCGCAATTGAAACGCGAACAACAAAATACCGAAACCCTCCTGCGCATCCTGACGGAAGTTTCTTCGAGCCTTGACCTCGACCGCGCCCTCAACCGTACCTTGTCCCTGCTTAACGAAGCCATCGGGGCGGAGCAAGGCACCATCATGCTCTTGCATCCGGGCGATAACCTTTTGCATTATCGCGCCGGTTACGGTTACCTCTCCAATCAATCTGAGGAGGGCGGGCGCGGCTTTTCGCTAAAAGTGGGTGAGGGGTTGGCGGGATGGGTTTTCCAGAACCGGGAAGCGGCCCTGATCGATGATTTGCAGATGGATCCACGCTGGGTACAGTCCGGATCCACTTCACGCGAACATCGCAGCGCCATCGTGGCCCCCTTGCTGGTGGCGGAGGATGTGATCGGCGTGTTGATGGTATTCCGCCGCGAGGAACGCTATTTCACGCCCGATGGATTGAACCTGGTTAAGGCAATCGCCAGCCAGGTGGCCGTGGCCATTAACAACGCGCACCTGTACGAATTGATCCGCGACCAGGCCGAGCGCCTGGGTTCGATGCTGCGCAAGGAGCAGGAGGAGGCCAGCCGCTCGCAAGCCATCCTCGAAGCCGTGGCAGATGGCGTCCTGGTCACGGGAGCGAATAACCGCATCACATTCCTGAACTCATCCATTCAGAAGATCCTGGACATCAAGGCGGACCTTGTGATGGACCAGCCGCTTGAAGACTTCGGCGGGTTATTCGGCAAGGCGGCCTCGTCATGGATGCAGACCATCCGCGGTTGGTCCCAATCACCGGGTTCTTATCAACCCGGCGATACGTATGCCGAACAATTGGAATTGGGCGATGGGCGCATTGCGTTGATCCACCTTGCACCGGTCATCCTGCAAAATGATTTTCTTGGCACGGTTTCCATCTTCCGCGATATTACGCACGAGGTGGAGGTTGACCGTTTGAAGTCCGAGTTTGTTGCAACGGTCAGCCACGAACTGCGCACCCCCATGACCGCCATCAAAGGTTACGTGGATGTGCTTTTGATGGGCGCTGGAGGCGCGGTGAACGAAAACCAGTCGCACTTCCTTGCCATCGTTAAGAATAACATTGACCGTTTGAATATTCTAGTCAACGATTTGCTGGATATTTCCCGCATCGAGGCCGGACGCGTTATGTTGGCTCCCCAGTCGCTTGACTTGAGGGAGATTGCCGAAGACGTGATCGGTGATGTGCTGCGGCGTTCCCGGGAGGAAGGCAAGCCCATGGCGCTTTCCCTCAATGCCCCCAAGAATCTGCCGCGTGTGATGGGCGATGCGGAACGCGTCCGGCAGGTGATCGATAACCTGGTGGATAACGCCTATCATTACACCCCCGAGAATGGAACCATCCAAGTGAAAATCCATGCGCTGAACGCCACGGAAGTTCAGGTGGACGTGGAGGATAACGGCGTGGGCATTGCGCCGGCTGACCAGGAGCGCGTCTTCGAACGCTTCTATCGCGGCGAACATCCGCTGGTGTTGGCAACACCGGGCACGGGCCTGGGATTGCCCATCGTGCGGCAGTTGGTCGAGATGCACAACGGCAAAATCTGGATGACAAGCGCAGGGCTTCCGGGCAAGGGCAGTGTCTTCTCGTTCACTTTACCTATTCAAAAGGATAAATAAGGGNNTGGATGTCCGCATGCCGCGCATGACCGGCTACGATGCCTGCCGCGTGATGAAAGCCGATCCCGAGTTGAAGGATATTCCCATAGTATTCCTTTCCGCCAAAGGACAGGAATCGGAAATAAAAACCGGCATGGATGTCGGCGCGGAGGACTACCTGCTCAAGCCGTTTGCGCCCGATCAGTTGACCGAGCGCGTCAGAGCCATCCTGGCAAAATTTGGAAAATGATTAACTCGCCTCTCCCGCAAGGGTCAGGCCATAACCTATGAGCGCCATCATCCTTGATCAGACCATTGTGCATTACGAAGCGATGGGACGCGGACGTCCCATCGTCTTCCTGCACAGCTGGGTCGGGTCATGGCGATATTGGATTGCGGCGATGCAGGTGGCCTCCACCTCGTTCCGCGCCTATGCGCTCGACCTTTTCGGGTATGGAGACACCGCCCACGATTCCAGCCGTTATTCATTGGAACAGCAGGCCTCCCTGGTCACCCGGTTTTTGGATGAAATGGGCATCGGAAAAATAGCCATTGTGGGGCATGGCCTCGGAGCGTTGGTCGGTCTTCAATTTGCAACCCGGCGGCCGGGCAATGTGGATCGCATCATGGCCGTCAACCTGCCCCCCGACTTTAACTCGATCAATGCCAAACTGCGCACCTCCACTGCCATTGAATTGGCGGATTGGCTCTCGAGCCGGACGCCGGAATCGGTGACGGCTCTCTCCGACGCTTCCAAGGTGGATACGGGCGCCATCGCGGCTTCAATGAATAGTTTTCAGTCGGATAGGCTCTTCACGCAATTCCGCGCTACGGATATTCCCTGCCTGCTTGTCTATGGACAGAATGATCCTTCCATCACCGTTCCCCCCGTAGAGACGTTGCGTGCAACGTCTCTACTTTCCATTCACATGCACCAGATCAACCTGGAAGGTTCGGGGCATTTCCCGATGATCGACGAGACGGCCAAATTCAACCGCCTGCTGATTGATTTTCTCGCCCTTGATTCCGGCCTCAGCCCGCGCGAACTGGAATTGAAAGAAGAGTGGAAGCGCCGCGTGCGGTAATCGGAGAAGTGCAGATATTAGATATTCGTTATTAGTAAAACCAAACCCATCCCGCTGTGAATATTGACGCGGCCCACGCTGGTGGAATTTTCCGCCAACACACCTGTGGAGACACGGGAATTGAACGAAAATATCTATCTCGATCTTGACAGCCAAGGCCGTGTGGTCAGTATCACCATTGAACATGCAGGCCAGTCTGCGGATATGAAGGAATTCCTTTACCAGAGAATTCCTGCGGATTCGACTGCTTCGTGAATGGAAATAAAGTGATCGTTTACGAACGCCTTGCTAGGTTGATACGCCTTGCAGGGCGTTTTGCTTCTTATGGGCAGAATGCAGATACTTGCGCGCGTACGGGTTTGGCTGTATGCTTGACTTATCGGAATTCGATACTCGGAAATTGGGATCGTTATGGCTAAAAAACAACCCGTCAAAAAACAGACTCCTTCCATCACAGATGAACAGCTTGCGGAACTGCGTGACATCATGCCGCAAGCCTTCACCGAAGGCAAGATTGACTTCGATAAACTTCGGGCTTCGCTCGGTGACTTCGCCGAGGAACGCCCCGAACGGTATTCGTTCACTTGGGCGGGCAAACGGGATGCGATCCGCATTTTGCAAACGCCTTCACGCGCCACGTTGACTCCCGCGCGCAAAGAATCGGTAGAGTTCAATAAAACGCAAAACATCTTCATCGAAGGCGATAATCTCGAAGTATTGAAATTGCTCTATAAGCCTTACTTCGGACAGGTCAAGATGATCTACATTGACCCGCCCTATAACACCGGCAACGATTTTGTGTATCCCGATAACTTCGCAGACCCATTAGACACGTACCTGAAACTAACCGGACAAAAAGACAGCCAAGGCAATTTGCTGACCAGCAACGCCGAGACCAGCGGACGGTATCACTCAGCTTGGCTTTCGATGATGTACCCGCGTTTGTATTTGGCGAGTCAGTTGCTTACAGAAGACGGGGTGATTTTTGTAAGCGTTGACAATATAGAACTAAATAATTTAAGCATGGCGATGAACGAAATCTTTGGAGAAGAAAACTTTATTGAATGCTTAGGATTTGTAAAGAAATAACTTGGTCAATTTGACATGCTGGTGATACGATTATATCGACGAACGAATCGAAGATTGGCAGAATCAAACCATGATCAAGTCACACAAGAAACCCTTGCACAGGTGTACGTGTTCCGATTGTCGTCTCCATCCTCGGGGTCCGGTGGCCAAATTGCATAGCGGCCTCAATTGCGTGTTGGCAAGTCTGGACGAACAAAATCGTCGTCGTATGATTGGGCTGCTCGCCACGAAAGAAGGCTGGGGCGGGATCCAACAAATGTCACGAATCACAGGGATGAGTCGGACCACAATCTTGCGCGGCTGCCGTGAGATTGAACAGACGGATCACTCACGCCGCAAGCGGATTCGACAGTGCGGCGGTGGGCGCAAAGTGGTTGAAAAAAACAGCCTGGGATCTGGAAAGCCCTCGATCGTGTGATGGAAGACGCGACTGCCGGGGATCCAATTTCCGGACTGAAATGGTCGCACAAATCGTTACGCAAGATTCAGCAGAGGCTGCCCCGATGTTATCGGGTGAGTTTACCAACGCTGAGCCGCTTGTTGCGGAGACGTTCTTATTCGTTACGGGTCAATTCCAAGCGCTGTGAAGGCAAACAGTCGCCGGGACGCAACCAGCAATTTGGGTACATCGAGCGCTGCCGCCGGCGTTTTGAGAAGCAAAAATGCCCTATTATCAGCGTGGATTCGAAGAAAAAGGAACTGGTCGGCAATTTTCGGAATGCTGGGCGAGCCTGGCGGCGCCGGGTGCGGGGCGTGAATGTGTATGACTTTCCCAGCGAAGCCGATGGCAAGGGCCTGCCCTACGGGATCTACGAGATCACGCACAATGAAGGGTTCGTGGTGGTTGGCAGCTCGCATGATACGCCCACCTTTGCCGTGGCTTCGATTCGATGTTGGTGGTTGGCGCGTGGGCGAAAACTCTTCCCTCGGAAAAAGCATTTGTTGATTCAAGCCGATTGTGGCGGCTCAAATGGAAATCGCTGTTGGCTGTGGAAGGTAGGCCTGCAAGCCTTCGCCGATGAGTTTGGCTTGACCCTGATCGTAACCCACTATCCGACCGGTGCCTCAAAATGGAATCGGATCGAGCATCGCCTGTTTTGCTTGATCAGCAGCAACTGGGCCGGCATTCCCTTGGATAGCTTTGAGACTATCCTGAAACACATTCGGACCA
>PMLN01000100.1 GCA_003158885.1 Anaerolineae bacterium | reverse complement strand
AAATGCCAAAACCAGGGCGCGCTATACGAGTTAGTAATGGAGAGCAATTGATCCGAACCCGATAAGGCTGAAACTACGATAGTCAAAACGTAATCTTCTATGAGGGTGACTGCAACCATCAGACTGAGCGTCGGCTTTAGGTAGCGCATCGAAGCAGTATAAGATCCACCTCCCTCATTGAATGGAGCCAGCGAATACATGTAGAGTATGCCAAAACAAATATTGGCAAAAGCAATCAGGCCTGCCCCGATGAAGCCAAAACGCTGCAACCCGTAAGGCCAGAGGACGCTCATGAGTTCGCCAGTACCATAAAAATACGATGTAAAAAAATCTATTCCAAAGAGCGCCAGCGCGGCCAGCAACGCAATCTGTCCCGCGCCGTGGATATGAGCCTGCTCTTTCTTTTCGCGCGGCGCAATCCGGAAGGAAATGTAAACAATCGCGATTAACAATAGACCGGAAAAAAATATGGGGTTCATACTTTGAATTTACTTATTCTTTCGTGGATGCAAAAGCATCCTCCAACATTTTGAGTTCAACCAACAGGTGTTTGCGCGTCGAGAGGTCGAAACGGGTATCCTGATCCACTTTGACTTCCTCTTCACGCGCGGCGCGCACCACGAACGACGGCACAAACATAATGCGTCCGGCCGGGATCACCACAAAGTGGTAAATATCAGTCTTTAATTCCTGGTCATCGAAATAGGGCAGGCTCAAGCTCAGACCGCGGTTCAAACTTTGCGCAGCGGCGCGCTCCTGGATGGTGCGGATGGTATCGCGCGTAATGTAACGCGCCAGGGCGCGTCCCTGGTTGATCAACTGACCCAACATGCCGTAGCGTTTCCTTTGATATTCCTCATCCGCCACCATATAAGGCGCCAGCGAGCGCGCCGCAAAGATCACGGTCAGGAACTTCTGCATCGAAGCGATGTGCGCCTCCGCCTCACCGACGGAGCTGACCAACAGCTTGTCGTCATCATCGAAAGCCACCCACTGCGGGAGATAGAAGCGGCGCGCAGCGGCCACATACGGCACCAGCAGACTGCCGCGCCCCTCTTCGTTCTTTCCTTCCTCTGCAATCGCATCCGTGGAAGCGGTGATAGCCGAGTCCGGCTCGAGCGCGTCGCCCGTTGGAATGGTCGGCACATCTTCATCCTCGACCGGCATATAGGTCACCGAGCGGCCGGAGGGCAGCATGTTATAGACCATGTGCATGGCGGTGGTGTGGCGGATCAGTTGTGCGCCGAGTCCCACAGCGCGTTCGGAAGATTGTTCCAACTGCGAGAGCCGGTCGCGCAAGGTGACATGCACATCATTTCCCGAAAGGCGATCACGCAGGCCGCCCGCCGTTTGTTCGCGCAAATGTTGCGGGATGGTTAACGTGGATAATGCGCCGTTCGTTTGTGCCACAACCCGGTCAGGCAATGAGAAATGGACGCGGGAGCCGCGCTGGACAAACACCTCCGCCACCTGGCGCGCCTGCGCTTCCAAAAAACGCTGGATGATGGGCGGCTGGGCCTTGAAGAGCGTCTCCTGCTCCTGATATTCCTTTTCAAAAGATTCGGTGGGAGCCAGATACGACATGCTTCCTGCTTTCCATAAAACGACAAAAATATATGCCCTCAGCCAGCGGGGGCAGGGCGGTATTATACCTCATCAAGCGAGGCGTTTTTCTTTCGGTTGTATAAGGGGGATTTGCAGGAAGAACACACTGCCCTGGCCCAATCGGCTTTCGACCCACACGCGGCCGCTGTGCTGTTCGGCAATGGATTTAACGATCGCAAGCCCTAGGCCGGAGCCATGCTGGGCGCGCGCTTCCCGCTGCCTGCCGCGATAGAACTTTTCAAACAGCCGCGGCAGGTCGTCCGGTTCGATGCCAATGCCGGTATCCTGGACTTCAAAGGTAAGACTGCCCGGCAAGGTCTTCACGCGCACCGTCACCGAGCCATTCTCCGGCGTATATTTAAGGGCATTTTCGACCAGGTTATACACGGCCTGATGCAGGAGCGCCTGGTCGGCTTCAACGGCGGAAGGCAGGTTGCGGGGAATTTCCAAGTTCAAGGCAATATTCTTCTGGCTGGCGCTTAATTGCAGAAGGTTCATAACGTGTTCCAATATATCCAGCACCGAAACACTTTCCACTTGCAGACCCACCCCCACTTCGATGCGCCCCAAATCCAAAAGATTGCTGACCAGGCGGGACATGTTCTCGACGCCGGCTATGATCTTCTTAATATAGCCCTGCTGTTGTTCATTTAGATTGCCCACCATATCGAGCATGGTGGCATAGCCGCGCATGAGCGTCAACGGCGAGCGCAGGTCATGGCTGACGGTTGCAACGAACTCCGACTTCATTGTGTCAATCTCTTTGAAGGAGGTCACATCACGCAGGATGCAAACGCGTCCCATGGGCCGGCCTTCCGCGATCACGGAAGAAGCCGTGGCCAGGTAGGTGCGCTTATCCGGTAGGAGTACTTCAGCCGATTGCTTTTCACCGGGAGCCAATAGAAGCTCGACCAGCGGCTGTTGGGCAATGACTTTCTCGATGGACTGGCCGATGGATTGGCTTACGCTGATATCGAACGAAAGCCCCGCAGCGCGATTGGCAAACAATAAACGGTTGCGCTGGTCCGTGACCAGCACCGGGTCGGGTGTGGAGTTGATAATCGCCTCCAACTGCCGCCGCGCTACTTCCACATTCAGGAAAAGATGCGCGTTTGCAACCGCCAATGAAGCCTGACCGGCAAGCGTGGTCACAAAACTGACCTCGGCCTCCGAGAAATTATGCGGCTGTTCATACGAAGCCCACATCACTCCGTAATAACGATTCTCGTGGCGCAAGGCGATGGCCAGCAAGGCCGCCGGGTTGAGCCGCTTGGGGTCGAGCGTCACTTCACGCGTCCGTGAAAGGTTCGGGAAGACGATGCGCTCCTGTTTCTGGGACATGCTGAGAATCTGCCCATCCAGGTGCGCGTATGAATCCCTGGCGGGGCCGGACGCAAAGCGCGAGGGAATTTCAGCGGGAGTTTCCGGCAGGATGGAGGGCAATAAGACCACATGCACTGCATTGGCGCCTGTGGCGGCCACTGCATCCAAAACCGGCTTGACGACATCCTTCATTTCCAGACTGGAGGCCACGCCCTGGCTCACGATCAACAGGCGATTCAGTTCATCGAGGCGCGCACCCAGACTGATGCGCATCTGTTCAAAGGCGCGCCGCAATTGACCAACCTCATCCACGCCCATGGTTGACAAGGGATGATCGAGCTTGCCTTGCGCGATCCGATTCGCCTCGGAAGCCAGACTTTGCAATGAACCGGTGACCACCCGCAGGCCAATGCGCAGGGAAACCAGCACAAAAATACCCAGCAGAACGATCATGACCGACATGGGCAGGGCAATGTTAAGCGCCAACTGCTGGACCTGGCTGGCCGGGATGGTCAACACAATGGCCCACGGCCTGCCTTCAACCGGCTGGTAGTAAACCAGTTGACGCGTGCCGTTCGAGGAGGTGCCGTTGGAAAAAGAAGGCTGGCCGCCAGGCGAACCCGCGTAGACCTCGAGCGTACTGCCCGCAGTTTGATAAATTACATTGCCATTCTCGTCCAGCAGGAATCCATTGCCCTTCAAGTCCGATTTCGATAAGCTGTCCAGGCTGTTGATCAGCGGCTGGGTCAAGGGATTCGTGGATAAGGTGGTACGCCCGATCAGGATACGCTGTACCGAATGCGAAGAATCCTGGACTGCAACCAGGAACGAAACACGCGCCGACTGATTGGCCGAGTCGGGCGGGATGGTATAGATTTGCGTCAACACCCCTTTGCCGGCCAGCGGAATACCGGCGGTCTCCGGCGCATACAAGGCAAATCCCTGCCGGGCGGAATCGGGATAGGCTCCCAGCACATTTTTACCGCTTAGGTCGAGCACAAAGAACTGGTCGAAGTAGGGAACCGCCTGCATGCGCTGGGCAAGGAAGGCGCTCAAATTGGGGTCGTTCGAGGAAAGCAGAAGCGGGTCGGAGGATAACTGCACCGCCAGATTCTGCCCGGTCTCGAGGAAGAAAGGAACGTTCTGCGCGGCGGCCTGGGCGGTGCTGGCCAAACGGTCTTTCAACAAACCGTTGGCAGCCTGCCCGGCCACAACCCAATCGCCAATGAGCAGGGTCATTAACAGGGCCAGGATGAAGGTGCCCGTAGCATATACAAAGCGCGTTTCGAGACTGCGCTCGGCGGGCGAGGGCTGTAAGGGCTTCTTATCTCCCCAGGCGGATGGGAAAGTCGCCATCGCCAACTGGGCAATAACCCCGGCAATCAGCATTTCACCGCCAAAAGTCAGGGCGGCGATGCCGGAATTACTGAATGCGAAATCGAGCCGAGCCGCCACCGATACGTTAGACGGGATGCTGAAAAACGCGCCGATGACGTATAGGACCAAGTGCAGGGGAATGGCGATCAAGGCGCTGACCAGCGGCTGGCGCATCCATTGATAGAGGATTGTGCGGTAACGCTGGCGGACGCCGGCTGAAAACAATACGGCCAGGAGCGCCAGTTCCAACATGCTAAAGAAACTGTATGTATCCCAGGCGCCGCGCAGGAGACCGGCACAGAGTCCCAGCAGGGCCGCGCCGATGGGGCCTAGAAATCCTCCCGCCAGCGTCCATGGGACGGCGGAGAAGAGCATCATGGCGGAGCCGGGGGAATAGTCGGCCGGGAAGTTCGGCAGAGGCAGGGCGGAACCGGAGGGCAGGCGGATGCCTACGAATAGAGAAGTAAGGGGAACGAGGAGCAACAAGCCGATGAATAATCCCCATGAACGCCCTGACCAGGCCGGATGAATTTCCCTCCAATGCACCAACAGGAAAATGACCAGACCCAACAAGCCAAGCCACACGACCCATCCAAACGGTGTGGGCAGGAGAAGATTTGGAAAGCCCGCCAGAAGCGTGAAGATGAAACTCATAAAAGGAATGTCACGATTATATCCGTATTCCGGGAGCAGAGGAATTTTGAGATGAAAACGAGGAACGAAAGGAAACGAATGCGGAATTCACTCGTATTTCCCAGGTTATTCGTTTTTCGTTTTGGGAGAGGTTTTGATGATTTTTCTATGGTAAATAGAAAATAATCGGCGGGAGGTGGAGGGGAGAGGAAAACTGTAGGGATGCAAAAGTGCGGTTGCTCGCAAAGGCGCGAAGTGCGCAAAGGTTCTTTGGGATAGAACGCGGATGAGACGGATTTGAGAAAGGATCATCCCGCTGTGCCCCTACGCAGTGGATCAGTCAATGTCCGAAGACCCGGGTTTAGCGCTTGACGCTTAGTGCGTCACACTATATAATCATACCCGTGATCAAGACCTTCAAGGATGCCGAGACACAGAAAATCCATCAGCGCGAGCGGTCGCGCAAGCTTCCAACGGATATTCAGCAGATTGCATTGCGAAAGCTGCGTATGATCAACAATGCCACCACCCTCAATGATTTGCGTGTTCCGCCCGCAACCCGCCTCGAAAAATTAGGCGGCAGACGAGAAGGACAGTACAGCATTCGAATCAATGATCAATGGCGGATTTGTTTTGAATGGAGAAATGGTGACGCGTTTAACGTTGAGATCACAGATTATCATTAGAAGGAGCAGAAATGACCGGTAAGCTTTCCCCTGTTCATCCCGGTGAGGTGCTGCTGGAGGAGTTCATGAAGCCGATGAACTTGAGCCAGAACCGCCTTGCGATTGATATCGGTGTGGACGCGCGCCGCATTAATGAGATCGTGCTTAGGAGGCGCAGTGTGACCGCCGATACGGCGCTGCGCCTGGGGCGCTTCTTTGGAAACTCTCCCCAGTTCTGGCTTGGATTGCAGGCCCAGTATGACCTGGATGTGGCGGAGGATGCCTTGGGCAACAGGCTGGAGCGTGAAGTGCGACCCATGGTCATGGCAGGTTGAGATTTGCAGGTCAGGCTTAAAGTGCGATCCATGCCCTACCCGCTCGCGGGCCGGGTCTTGATACGGGCGAGAACTACACTCGCCCTACTCGCCTCGCTGTGCCCCTACATGGCCGCCGCGCAATGCGTTGAGGTGTGATCATTTCATCCTACGCAGCTCGGACAGAATCTCAAAGTCTGCGGTACGCGGGATCAAGTTGAAGGTTTGTAATAGCTCGGGGATGGGTTGAACCGGCTTGCGTGCCGTTAGATCGAGTATCGCACCTTCAAGGTCAATACTGACCGCCTTCTTCCCATTAGCCTTAAAAACATCATGATGAACTTTCCAGCGNNACGGTTTCGCCCATGCGCACTTCACGCAGGAACTGGGCATGGATGGCGGTGTAAATTGGGCCCACTCCGAGTTGTTCAAATCTTTCAGGCGGAAATCCGTGTTCGGTAAAGAAGCGGTAGCGTAAATCGCCGGCGGCATCAATATAGGCCGCATAATTTACATGGCCGTTGGCGTCGATATCTGACCAGCGAATTTCGTATGTTTTGGAATATTCGGTCAAGTGATTCACTCGCTTTCCTTATAAAATGTAATGTTCGACTTCAGATTCTGGAAAGGCGTCGTAATTTTATACTCAGGTTTTTCATCCGGGTGTTCACGCCAATAGGAAAGGGCTTTCAGATTCACTTTTGCGTATTCGTATCTGGGGTCTATTTTCAGGGCGTGCCTGTAGGCATCTTCCGCCTCATCGAAGCGGTTTTGCATAAGAAGGCTAATTCCCAGGTTTCCCCAGGGCGGCGGCAGGCAATCTCCCATTTCAATGGATTTGCGAAATGCAACCCCGGCTTCTTCCCACTTTCCCTGCCCCGAAAGTTTAT
>PMLN01000297.1 GCA_003158885.1 Anaerolineae bacterium | reverse complement strand
GGATGCCTATTGTATCGATGTCATCCGCCAGATTCAAGCGGTCGAAGCCGCCTTGAACAAGGTCAGTTCGCAGATTTTGGAGAATCACTTGAATTCCTGTGTGATCACCGCCGTTCAGGGCAACGACAAGAAGGAACGTGAGCGTGTCCTGAAAGAGATCACCGAAGTGTTCGACATGTCCACCAAAGTCTAACCCTCATCTGCTCACTAATCTCTATTCTCTATTCTCTAATATCCAATATCTATTTTCAAGGAGAACCAAAATGACCACCGTAACTTATTCAATCCCCGCCATTCATTGTATGCACTGCACCCACACGATCGAGGTGGAAGTCAAGGAATTGCAGGGCGTCCAGTCTGTCAAAGCTGATGCGGATACAAAGAACGTTCAGATCACCTTCGACGCGCCCGCCAGCGAAGATAAGATCAAGGCTTTGTTGATCGAGATCAATTATCCGGTCGCCGCATAAGATCGTGCCACCTGATTCCGCTATGCCTGATACAAAACAATTAACCCTGCCTATTACCGGTATGTACTGTGCCAACTGCGTCTCGACCCTTGAACGCAATTTGAAAAAAGTCAATGGCGTCCAGACGGCCGTTGTGAATTTGTCCTCGGAGCGCGCGGTCGTGCAGTTTGATCCGCTAACCACCGGCCTGGGCGATATGATTGCGCGCGTGGAATGGGCGGGTTATGGCGTCGCCACCGGCGAAGCCGATCTGATGATCAAACGGCTTGCAGATGACAATGACGCTCATCGGCTTGAAAAAGCGTTGCAAAAACTCGAGGGCGTGGTCGAGGCGCAGGTCAGCCTTACGACCGAACGCGCCCGCGTTAAGTATGTGCCGACGGTTATCAGTCAGGCGGAGATCCGGGCAGCCGTTTCAAAGTCCGGCTTTGAAGCGCTGGAACTCGGCGGCGAGGCTGAGGATGCCGAAGCCGTGGCGCGCCAGCATGAGATCGCTACCCAGCGCCGTTTGCTCATCACGGGTTTGATCTTCACCATCCCGCTTTTCCTGCTCTCGATGGCGATGGATTTCCACCTTCTGCCGTCCTTCTTTTATTCGGAATACATACCCGGCATGAAGATGTACGAACCGCAGTCATGGTTTATGTGGCTGATGTTTGCGCTGGCGACACCGGTGCAATTTTATGTCGGCTGGCAGTATTACGTAGGCGCCTTCAAGGCCCTGCGGGGCTTTTCATCCAATATGGATGTATTGATCGTGATGGGTTCGTCGGTCGCCTATTTTTATTCCACCTATGTTCTTTTGCGGGGAGCCGGCGGCGAGGTGTATTTTGAAACCGCCGCCATGATCATTACCTTGATCCGCATCGGGAAATTTTTGGAAGCGCGCGCCAAGGGCCGCACCTCCGACGCCATCAAGAAGCTGATGGGACTGCGCGTGAAAACGGCGCGTGTGGTCCGCGCCGGTCTCGAGGCGGACATCCCTGTGGAAGAAGTCCGCGTGGGCGATGTCGTGCTGGTTAAACCCGGCGGGAAGATCCCGGTGGATGGGGTTGTGGTCGAGGGCCGTTCTTCGGTTGACGAGTCGATGTTGACCGGTGAATCGCTGCCAGTCGAGAAAGAGCCTGGTGACCCCGTTATCGGTGCAACTCTGAATAAAGCCGGGATGTTAAAGTTTGAAGCCACGAAAGTGGGACGCGAGACCGCCCTGGCGCAGATCATCAAGCTGGTCGAGGATGCGCAGGGCAGCAAGGCGCCGATTCAAAAGCTGGCGGATCAGGTTTCAGCCGTCTTTGTTCCATCGGTGATTGCCGTCGCGCTGGTTACATTTGCAATTTGGTATTTCGTTGTTCCGGTCAATCTTGGTGGACATACCTTTACTACTTCCCTGATCAATATGGTGGCCGTACTGGTGATCGCCTGCCCATGTGCCATGGGACTTGCCACGCCGACTGCCGTCATGGTGGGAACCGGCAAGGGCGCCGAGATTGGGGTTTTGTTCAGAAACAGCGAAGCCTTGGAGCGCGCCGGAAACGTTTCGGTGGTTGTGCTGGATAAGACCGGAACGATTACAAAGGGCCAACCCGCAGTGACGGATATTGCGATTCGAGATTCGATACTCGATACTCGGGGATCGAATAACGAATCTCGAATATCGCCGAACGATCTTCTGCAACTTGCCGCTTCCGTTGAGAAGGGCAGTGAGCATCCCCTCGGCGAGGCGATTTGGGCGGAAGCCACCAATCGCGGGCTGGCGTTGAGCGACTTGTCGGGCTTCAAGGCTGAGGCCGGTTACGGGGTGGAAGCTTCGGTGGATGGACGCCGCGTGGCGGTTGGCAACCTCCGCATGATGGCTGAGCGCGGTTATCCGTTGAACGGGCTTGAATCCGAAGTAACACGTCTGCAATCCGAAGCCAAGACCGCCATGCTGGTTGCGGTGGATGGCAGGGTGGAAGGCGTCATTGCAGTCGCAGATACGCTCAAAGATGGCTCGAAAGAGTCGATCGCTGAACTGCATCGTATGGGCTTGAAGGTTGCCATGATCACAGGCGACAATCGCAAGACCGCCGAAGCAATTGCGAAGCAGGTCGGTATTGACGAAGTCCTCGCAGAAGTCTTGCCCGAAGGTAAATCCCAGGAAATTAAAAAGTTGCAATTTGGAACGTTGGAACCTTCCAACCTTCAAACTTTCAAACCTTCCAACATTGTGGCCATGGTGGGTGATGGTGTCAACGATGCGCCCGCCCTGGCTCAGGCCGACGTGGGTATTGCGATTGGAACCGGCACCGATGTGGCCATGGCCGCCGCACCTGTTACGTTGATGAGCGGCGATCTGCGCGGCGTGGTACGTGCGATTGCCCTCTCGCGTAAGACCATCAGTACGATAAAACAAAATCTGTTCTGGGCCTTCTTCTATAACATCATTCTCATCCCTGCCGCCGCCATGGGATTTTTGAATCCGATGCTGGCTGCCGGTGCGATGGCCTTCAGTAGTGTGTTTGTGGTCAGCAATAGTTTGAGATTACGTGGAGCAAAGATTTGATCTTTCAATAAAGGAGAAAAAACAATGGAACTCGATGTTGTCTGCGGTATGATGATCCTCCCGGCTGAAGCCGCTGGAAAATCCGAGTACAAAGGCAAAACCTATTACTTTTGCTCTCTCGGCTGCAAAAAGGACTTCGATAAGGATCCCGAAAAATATCTGAGCCAGGCCGCTAAACCCGCTGGTTCGTAGCGCACCGGCTTTAAATATTCTTCATACAATACCACAGAGCTGATTCCTCTCAATGTCTGAACTTCAGACGTTGAGAGGAACGATTCTCCATCCACCGATTTCACAGAAATGATCGCGAAAAAATCTCGTTCAAATCTGTGATCTTGTCCTGGTCAAGCGGAAGTTGTACATTGCCGCAATGCCCAAATACAGCGGGACCCGGAAAAAATAAAGGCAAAGCTCCGTGTCTCTGCGGCTCTGCAGCAAAATTTGGTTCAACGTGCTTCTGACCATAAATCCAAAATCGAAAATTCCTTTGCCATCCTCCTTCTCTTCGCATCCCGACTTGTAAGACTTATAAGACTTATTAGACTTGTAAGTCTTGTAAAACCTCTGAGACCTGTTTTATGATACACTTGTTCTATGAACTCCATTGTCGCAATATATACTGAAACCACCGGGCTGGATAACGAGCGGGAAACCATCATCGAGATCGGAGCAGTTAAATTCAAAGGCAACCGTGTTGAAGATGAGTGGTCGTCGCTGATCAACCCCAACCGCCATATTCCCGAATTTATCACGGGCTTGACCGGCATTGACGATGCCATGGTGCGCCAGGCACCGCACGTCCGGGATGTTGCGCATGAACTGGAAGCGTTTGTGGGTGATCTTCCCATCCTGGGACACAACATCCGTTTCGACCTGGGTTTCCTGCAAAAACAAATCCCGTTTTCATTAAATGAAGTCATTGACACCTACGAACTGGCGTCCATCCTTTTGCCGAACGCCAGCCGGTACAATCTGGGCGCACTGGGTAAAGCATTGGGCATCGCCCTGCCCGCCACGCACCGCGCATTGGATGACGCACGCGCCACACACGGAGTCTTCAATCGCCTCCACGAGATGGCACACGAACTGCCGCTTGACCTGATCGCAGAGATCGTCCGCCTGGGCGAACCCATTGAGTGGGATGGCAATTTTATCTTCCGGGAAGTTTTACGGGCGCGCGCCAAGGAGGGCATCCAAGCCAAGAAAGTTAAAAATAAGGTGCGCTGGTCAGACGATGACAAATATCCTCCGCTGGAAAGTCCGGAGAATCCGAGCGCTTTGAACCTGGAAGAAATGGCTTCCATTCTTGAGTATGGCGGCCCGTTCTCGAAGTACTTTGAAGCCTACGAACATCGTCCAGAGCAGGTGGAAATGTTAAAGGCCATCACCCAGGCGCTGTCCAAAGGGAACCACCTGATGGTGGAAGCCGGGACGGGCGTGGGAAAATCCTTCGCCTATCTGGTGCCGGCGGCCTTGTTCGCAATCCAGAACAATACGCGCGTGCTGGTCTCGACCAACACCATCAATTTGCAGGACCAACTCATTCAAAAAGACATCCCCGATATGTGCGCGGCGCTCAAACTCGACCTGCGTGCAGCGGTCTTGAAGGGACGCGGCAATTATCTGTGTCCGCGGCGGTTGGAGAACCTGCGCCAATACGGCCCGCACAACGCCGATGAAATGCGCGTGCTCGGCAAGGTGTTGGTCTGGCAATTGCAAAATGAATCAGGCGACCGCAACGAGCTTAACCTCAACGGCAATCCCGAACGCGAGGTCTGGCTGAAAATTTCGGCGGAGGACGACGCCTGCACCAGCGAGACGTGCATCAAACGCACGGGCGGCGCCTGCCCGTTCCACCGCGCCAAGAGCGCGGCGCAAACCGCGCACCTGCTCGTCGTTAATCACGCCCTGCTTTTATCGGACGTGGCGACCGGCAGCAAGGTCTTGCCGGAGTACTCCTATTTGATCGTGGATGAGGCCCATCATTTGGAATCGGCCACCACCAACGCGCTGTCGTTCCGTTTAACCCAGTTCGACATGGATCGAATGTTAAAGGAAATCGGCGGGTCGAACGCGGGCGTGCTGGGACGCGTGCTGACCGAATCACGCGATGCACTGCGGCCCTCCGACTTTGGCCTGCTCCAGCAAAAGATCAGCCGCGCCACCGATATGGCCTTCCGCTTGCAGGAACAGAACCGTGAGTTCTTTAACACCCTGACCGAATTCGCGGCGCTCCAACGCGAAGACCAGCCGCAATCCAATTATTCATGGCAGGCACGCGTACTGCCCGCCACGCGCACCATCCCCCAGTGGTCCGAGGTTGAGATCAAATGGGATGAGACCGGCGGCACGCTGAACCTGCTGTTGAATCTGATCGCAGAGATCCACAAAGCCGCCTCGGATATCTATGCGGATGGGCACGATAATCTGGAAGATGTGATCGGCGATATTAGTAATATCTACCGCCGCTTGAATGAAGCCTATAACAATTTGACCGGCATGATCAGCAAGCCGAACCAGGGACTGGTCTACTGGATCGAGATCAACCCAAGAGGCGAGAGGCTTTCACTCAATGCCGCGCCTTTGCGGGTGGGGCCGATGATCGAGGAAAGCCTCTGGCATCAAAAAACCAGCGTGATCCTGACCTCCGCCACGCTGACGGCACACGGCGAGTTCCAATACCTGCGCAATACGCTGGGCGCGGATGAAGCGGATGAGATGCAGTTGGGTTCGCCCTTCGATTATGAATCCAGCACGCTGCTGTATGTCGCCAACAATATACCGGAGCCGAACGCGGCGGGTTACCAGCAAATGCTCGAACGCACACTGATCGCCACCGCCAAGGCCACCGGCGGACGAATGCTAGTGCTGTTCACCTCGTACACGGCCTTGAAGAAGGCCGCACAGGCCATCACCGCCCCGCTGGCCAACGAAGATATTTACGTCTACGAACAAGGCGATGGGGCTTCACCGAACGCGCTGCTCGAATCGTTCAAGTCCACCGAGCGGGCGGTGCTGCTTGGCACGCGTTCCTTTTGGGAAGGCGTGGATGTGCCGGGGAACGCCTTATCGGTGGTGGTCATCACGAAACTGCCCTTCGATGTACCCAGCGATCCTTTGATCGCGGCGCGCTCCGAGTTATACGAAGACTCGTTCAATGAATATTATCTGCCGGAAGCCATCCTGAAATTCCGCCAGGGGTTCGGACGTTTGATCCGCACGGCTTCGGATCGCGGCATCGTGGCGATTATGGATCGTCGCGTGCTGACCAAGCAATACGGAAGATTCTTTTTGGAATCCCTGCCGCAATGCACGATCCAGCAGGGGCCATCCATGAATTTGGCACGCGAAGCGGGCAAGTGGCTGGGGATGTAGTGTCACCGTTTCAAGTATCACGTTTCAAGTGTCACTGCGAGGAGGCCGACGCGGCAGTCTCAAGTAACCTTCCAACAATTATTTGATTCAATTCCGAGATTACCACACCTTGCAAAGAACGCAAGGCTCGCAATGACATTTTTGGCGAGAAGCTGCCGGATCGGCAGGGATGTAATTTGTGCTAAACTTAAGCTGAGTAAGGAGAGTATTTATGCTCACCATGAAAGAACTTGAACAAGCGGTTTCCAGCCTGCCGCGCGAAGAACTCGCACGTTTTCGCGAATGGTTCGATGAGTTCGACGCAAAAGCCTGGGACAAACAGCTTGAAGCAGACGTCAAAACGGGTAAGTTAAATAAAATTACCGAAGCCGCAAATTCCGATTATCGCGCAGGCAAAGCCAAAGAACTATGAAGCATTTGGCAAGTCCCTCATTCTGGGAAAATTATGAGAAGCTGCCGGAAGAAATTCGAGATTTAGCAGATCGAAGTTTTGACCTTCTAAAAGCCAATTCGCAACATCCATCATTGCATTTGAAGAAGACTGGAAAATATTGGTCTGTGCGAGTTGGCAAAAGATACCGCGCTCTTGGAGTTGAGGTTGAAGAGGGATTTCTATGGTTTTGGATCGGCACCCACGCAGAATATGATCGGTTGATTTCGTAAGAGGCAGGAAAGTGACTGGAATAGGAGACGATATGAGCAAAGCAAACAAATTTACGGTTACAAGTCACTTTGAAGGCAAGTCGCCCATCGTACGCGAGATCTATGAGCGTTTGATCAAAACCATCAAGGGCTTCGGCCCAATCGTCGAAGAGCCGAAGAAAACTTCCATTCACATCGTACATGGCAGCGCGCTGGCGGGCGTGTCCACGCGCAAGGATGCACTGTGGCTCAATATCCGCACGGATTTCAAGATCAACAGTCCACGCATACACAAGACCGATCAGGTTTCGGCAGGACGATTCCACAACGAAATGAAATTAACATCGCCAAGCGATATTGACGATGAATTGATCGGTTGGCTCAAGAGCGCTTACGAACTGGGCGAGTAATTAATGCCATACAACTGCAACCAATTCAAAGCATTGGTGTTTCCATCGTTGAATTAAGACATTTTTCATCAGACCGGAGCAAACATGACTGATAAAGGTTATCGTGTGTATGGATATCGCTGGGTGATGCTGGCGGTTTTCATGTTCCTCAACCTCACCCTTCAACTCTTGTGGATTTCCTACGCACCCATCCTCACACCGGCAGCGAAGTTTTATGGTGTTTCTGATACTCAAATTGCCGCATTGGCAGTAACTTCCTGGTTGATAGCCTATTTGGTTTTATCCATTCCCGCCTCGTGGGCAATTGACACCTATGGCATCTACGTTACTGTTGGTTTAGGCGCGATCCTGATGGCTGTCTTTGGTGTCTTGCGCGGTTTTGCAGTGAATTACACACAGGTCTTTTGGATGACAGCCGGGCTTGCCCTTGCTCAACCGTTCCTGCTCAACTCATGGACAAAATTCGCCGCGCATTGGTTCGGAGTTGAAGACCGCGCCACCATCGTTGGAGTAGTCACACTTTCCAACCTCGTTGGCATCGCCATTGGTGAAGCCGTGCCCCCGCTTCTTTTACAGGGCGGCATGCCCATTCAGGTCCAGCAAACGATCTTTGGAGGAATAACCGCATTTTCATCCATCCTCTTCCTATTGTTGGCGCGCGACAAGCCGCCCACGCCGCCCTGCCCTCCCGGGCAGGACGCCCGTTCAGTGATGTTCGATGGGTTGAAACATGCACTCACTGTCAAGGATTTTTGGCTCTTGATATTTATTGCATTCGTGGCGCTTGCCATCTTCAATGGCGTTTCATCCCTGGTCGAAGCCATTATCCTTCCACGCGGTTTCTCTACAACAGACGCCGGCACGCTTGGCGCTTTGATCGTTGTTGGGAGCATCCTTGGATCGGTGGTTCTATCCTACTTCTCAGATAAACAGCNNCGAACTATTGGTTGTTGATGATCTCAGGATTTTGGATGGGCTTTTTCCTGGTTGGCATCGCCCCGATTGGTTTTCAATACGGAGCCGAGATTGTCCACCCGACCCCTGAAGGAACTTCCAATGGACTGATTCAACTGTTCGGTCAGACGTCCATCGGCTTCTTCTATCTTATGGTGGCGATGAAAAGTTCCGACGGTTCATTTACATCGTCGCTTCTGCTTGCAATTGTAATGATGGTCATCGCCCTGATTCTCATTACGCAAATGAAAGACCCTGTGTTCTCGAAAAACTAAGCTTAAGGAATCGGGATTGATGAAAGGATGAAAGATGAAGGATGAAGGATGAAGCAAGCGCAAAGGTTTTCCCGGAATAGAACGCGGATGACACGGATTTGACGGATTCGCGCAGATGATGTAGAAAAGAAATTAAATGCGAAGCGAAGACCCTCAACCCTTGACCCTGACCCTGAAGAACACAGNNCAAGGGCAGGGAACGAGGGCAAGCAAGCTTAAAGGATTAACCTTTTTTTTCTTAGCGAGCTTGGCGTCTTTGCGTGAAAAAGGTTTTTCCTCATGATTCCGGAGGCGCAGGCTTCCTGTTTTTTTTGAAGGGTATACAAATAGAGCGGAACAAACCCAGGACTTTGTTCATCTAGTGTTTTGGTTAATGCGATATACTTTTAAAAAGAAGGAGAGTTCAATGAAACCAACCCATCACCTGCGCATTCCCCGCAAACTTCTCGTTGCCTTTCTCGTGATATTTATGGCCATTGCAGCCTGCAGCGGATCGAATTCGGCGATCCCGTCACCCTCGCCCAACGATGTTGCCACCGTGGTGGCGGCCACGATGCAGGCGCTGCAGCCACCCCAAGCCACGCCGACCCTGGTACCGCCGCCGACGATTGCTCCCACAGCCACCTTTCCGCTCCTTCCACCCACACCGGTCCTGCCCGCCGCAACCCGCATCAATTTTCTGACAGGCGCAACCGCCGGTAATGTGACCGGGACCATCCAGCCCGGACAGAGCCTGTATTACGTGCTCAACGCCGCACAGGGACAGCCGATGATCGCCGGTGTCACTTCCTATAATAATGATGTCACCATGTCCATCAAGACCGCCGGAGGCACCTCCCTGCTCAACNNCCATCATCGGCGGCGCATCTTCCGAAAACTTTACATTGACGGTGGAAACACCCGCCCGCATCAATTTTGTGACCGGCAAAAACAAAGCCACGGTATCCGGCACGATAATATCGGGAGGCTCCATTGTTTCCTATGTGCTGTATGCCCAGCAGAACCAGCACATGGAAGTTGACCTGAACGGCGTGGGCCAGGATGCCGCCTTATCCATTTGGGGTTTCAGCGACGCACAGTTCTACATCCGCTCGGTGAGCGGCTTGACCACCTTTAGCTTTAAACTTCCCATGACCGAGGATTACATCATTGATATTGTCCCGAACGGCAGCATGATAGTGAACTATACGCTGATCGTGACCGTAAAATAGAAGGCTCTCTAGGAGTTGCCGTGATTCTGCACACGGATTGGACGGATTTCACGGAAGCACACGGAAAAATCTTTTAAAAATCCGTATGATCCGTGTAATCCGTGTCCAAAAGGTTTTTAATCACGGCAATTCCAAATCAGCCGATTTCTTTTTTCTTGGCGT
>PMLN01000080.1 GCA_003158885.1 Anaerolineae bacterium | reverse complement strand
ATCGTACAGCCTTATGTGGGCATGAGCGACCTGATCAGTGCGGGTCTGGACAAAATAGCGGCCTCTGCGGAGAGACAGGAACACCTGCGCGAGCTTGAATCGATCATTTCGATCCGGCAGGCAGTGGCCTCGACCAGCGATCTCAATAGTTTTTATTCCACCCTCCAAGCCCAAGTCAGGCGGGTTATCGGGGATTATCCTTTCTACGTTGCGCTCTATGAGAAGGAAACCGAGTCCATTTCCATCCCATACATGTATGAAGATGAGAAAATCGATTCCATCGAAGCCTTCCCACTGGGGGAAGGACTTTCCTCCATTTTAATCCGGACTTTACAGCCCCTGCTCTTGGTTGAAGACACCGAGAGACAGGCGGAAAAACTTGGCGCAAAAACCCACGGCAAACCGGCCAAATCCTGGATGGGCGCACCGATAGCGATGCAAGGCGAGCCGATCGGCGCATTGATCGTCCAGGATATGAACCATGAGCACGCCTTCAGTGAAGAAAACATGCACTTCCTAAGCGCATTGGGAAACCAGGTGGCCGGCGTCATTTACAACGTAAGGCTTCTGGAAGAGAGCCGAAGGCACACCTTCCAATTGGAAACCGCGGCCCAGATCGCACGCGATATCAGCGGTTCCCTGAACCTGGATGAACTGTTAAAGAAAGCCGTCGGCTTCATCTGCGAACGATTTAATTTCTATCACGCATCCATTTTCCTGATTGACCTGTCAGGCGAATTCGCGGTCATCCGCGAAGCCACCGGCGAAGCCGGGTCGCAGATGAAACGCGCCGGGCATAAGCTGGGCGTCGGCTCCAAGTCCGTTGTAGGCTATGTGGCCGGAAGAGGCGAACCGCTGGTGGTGCACGATACCACCAAGGATGCAACCTACTATGCAAACCCACTATTACCGGAGACACGTTCGGAAGCCGCAATCCCGCTCAAGGTCAGCGAAAGAACCGTGGGCGTCCTGGATGTACAGAGCGTGCATCCCTACGCCTTCACAGAAGACGACATGCGCACGCTTCAAATCCTGGCCGATCAACTGGCCGTGGCCGTCATCAATTCCGAACTCTTCGCGGAGACACAGGAACATCTCTCCCAACACCGCCTATTGCACCACATCACCAGCACGGTTGCATCCGGCACCACTCTTGAAGAGGCGCTGGAGAGCGCGGTCTCCGGCTTGCAGGTGACTTTGGGCGGCGATCGCGTGGCAATCCTGATGCCTGACGCAGAGCGAAAATATCTGGAAGTCAAGGCCTCGGTTGGATACTCGCAGGAAGTGAACGAAATGCGGGTGCCCATCGAAAGCGGAATTACCGGCTGGGTAACGACCCACAGGCGCTTATTGCGCGTCGATAACGTAACGGAAGATCCGCGCTACATCGAAGCCAGCCCGAATACGCGCTCCGAACTGGCCATCCCCCTGCTGTATAGAAATGAAGTGCTGGGCGTCTTGAACGTGGAGAGCGAGCAGATCGGCGCTTACACTGAGAACGACGAGGAAATGCTCGGAACGCTGGGCGGCAGTCTGGCTGCAATCATCGCCAATGCCAGGCTGCTCGAACAAGTCCGAAGCCAGGCAGAACACAACCGCCTGATCTACGAGATCACCAACAAAATCCGCCGCACCACCGATATGCAAACCATCCTCACCACCACTGCCAGCGAATTAACCAAAGCCGTGGGGGCAAGGCGGACAAAAATCGCAATCGCGCCGAAAACAGGCAATAATGGCAATGACTCTTCAGAGAAAGGCGGTAAATCAGCATGAAAGCGCAAAGGTTTTTACCATTCCTGAATCGTGAAGAAGAGAAAGCCAACCGGCCGATTTACCAGAACTGGCGCGCAGGGTTGATGATCCCCGTGCTGAACGTCAGCCTGGTATTGGGGGCGGTTGCATTGGTTGCAGAATTCCTGACCAACGGGCCCGTGGGCGTGACATTGGCTTATATCGGCATCTATCTTACGCTGCTGTTGATTCGGTTGACCCCCACCCCGGGTTGGCTGCGCGCAGGAATTATCGTAGCCCTGGTTTACGCGGCGGCGGTCATCGAGTTAATGACACTGGGCATTCAAGGCGACGGCGTGCTTTATTTCCTGGCATTCGTCATACTCGCCACCATGCTGTACTCCCCGCGCGGTGGAATCATCGCGGCATCCATTGTGATGCTCACTTTCGGCATTATCGCGTGGCTGACCCTTTCCGGAACGGTTGGGTTCCTAAGCCCAATCGTCACTCCCTCGAAACTGGCGGACTGGGCAGGCCTGACCGTGATCATGCTGCTGTTCAGCAGCGTGATCATCGTGGGATTCCAACAACTGGACATCGAATACTTCAAGGCGCAAAAGAAGACAGAAGAATCCACACTCGAACTCGAACACCAGAAGACCGTGCTCGAAGAGCGGGTCGCTGAAAGAACCCGCCAATTCAAGGCAGTCAACGAAGTGGGCAGCGCCGCCAGTTCGGTGCTCGACCCGGATGAATTGATCAACCGGGTGGTCAACCTGATCGCAGACCAATTCGGTTATTACTATGCCGCGTTCTTTCTGATCGATCCAACCAACCGATGGGCGGAATTAAAAAGCGCGACCGGCGAAGCCGGCCGTCTGCTGAAGGAAAACAAACACCGGCTCGAGATCGGGGGCAGGAGCATGGTGGGAACGGCGATCAGCAAACAGGCCCCGCGCGTCGCGCTGAATGTTGAAATGGAACAGAACCGTTTCAAAAACCCATTGCTCCCGTATACGCGCTCGGAAATTGCACTACCCCTGTTGGTCGGCGGCCGCGTGCTGGGCGCACTCGACGTGCAGGCTGTCCAGGCAGGAGCCTTCGGGCCGCAGGAAATCGACACGCTGCAAAATATGGCAAACCAGGTTTCCATCGCGCTCGATAACGCCAGGCTGTTCCAACAAGTTCAACAGGATCTCAACGAAATACAGAACATTCAAAGAGAATACACCGCGCAAATCTGGGAGCGAATGGCGAACAAAGAGGAACTCCACTATGAGGTGGGGGATGAAATTTCCAGCGAAACGAATAACGAACTGGAAGTACCGCTGGCCCTGCGAGGCGGGATCATCGGCAGCATCAAAATGGACAGCGAAAATGAATGGACACCGGAACAGCGCAACCTGATCGAATCGATCGCCTCGCAGGCTTCGCTGGCGCTGGAAAACGCCCGCCTGGTGGAGGACAGCCAGTCCAGCGCGGCACGCGAGCGTTTGATCGCTGAAATCAGCGGCAAAATCTGGTCATCCACCAGCATGGACGGAATATTGCGCACGGCGGCCCAGGAACTCGGCAAGGCCTTGAACGCTTCAGAAGCCACGATCGAATTGAACATGAAAGACAACCTATGAACCAGACCGCGCCCAAATCAAACCCAGAATCATCGGCCGCCGCTTTCAACTATGGAAGATGGCGCGAGGGCTTCCTGCGGGCCATTCTCATCGGCGCGGCCATCTTCGGATTTATTGCGCTGGCCGGCAATTATCTCACCCAGGCCAGCGTCACCGATCTCGCGATCTATTCGACGGTATTTGGGATCCTCCTGCTGAGCATCCTGATCCGATTCCCTTATTGGTTAAAAGCCGGGGTCTTTCTGGTTTTGATCTATGCGATCATCCTAAGCGACTTTTGGGATTCAGGGATTTGGGGAGCGTCGCGCGTTTATATGCTGGTACTGGTGGTCATGGCATCCCTGCTATTTTCACCGCGCGCGGGCATTATCGCCGTCATCATTGGCACGGTTACCACCGCGCTCGCTGCATGGTTAATATTAACCGGGCAGTTCCACCTTGCCAGCACCGGCATACCGACCGGCAGCTTGAGCGACTGGCTCAACGCAACGCTCACGGATATTCTGGTGGGGGTGGTAATCATCATCGGACTGAGATTGGTGCAATTCGAGTTTGAACGAGCCAGGGAACAGGCGAGTTCAGCGATTCAGAAAACCCAGGCGGAAAGCAAGAACCTGGAATCGCGCGTGGAAGAACGAACCAATGAACTTACCCAAAAATCCGAGCTTCTCCGTTCAGCTTCTTTTATCACCCGCAGCATCGCAGAAGTGCAGGATGTACCCATGCTTCTCGAACGAGCCGTAGGCCTGGCATCCGACTATTTCGGCTTCGAGCATGTGGCCATCTATCTCTTCGATGAAGAAAGACGGACAGCCTTCCTGCAAGCGACATCTTCCGAGGCCGGAAAAAGGATGATGGAAAACGGCTTCCGTATCCAAAGAAGCCCGAGGAATGCGATCGGGTATGTTTCCGAACAAAACAAACCGTATGTCCACACGAACGCAGGCAGCGAAAGCAGAACAAGGCTTATCTCCGAGGGAAAACTGGAGGCCATGCAATCGGAAATCCTCCTGCCTTTGAGCGTACGCGGCCGCATCCTCGGAATCCTTGATCTTCAATCCAAAGATGCGCGCACATTTCAACAAGATGAATTGGAAATCCTGCAATCCCTGGCAGACCAGATCGCAATTTCCGTTGAAAGCGTGCGCCTGATCAACGACACCCAGGCCTTTGCAAACGAGCTGGAAATGCTGGCGTCACAACAGACAGGCGAAGAATGGCAAAGATATCTTGCGAGCCGCGCCATTGCCTACCAATTTACACCCTCCGGGACAAAATCCATCCCCGTCGGCGAAATCAGGAAAAAGAATGAAGGGGTGATGCGCATTCCCCTCCGATTGAGAGGCCAGGATATAGGAACGATGAGCTTCCAGGGTGGGGAAAAGGTGGAATGGACAGAGGATGAACAATTCCTGGCGGAAAGAGTCGCAGCCCAAATGTCATTGGCGCTGGATAACAGCCGGCTGCTCGAAGAGACACGCCAACGGGCCGTGCAGCAGCAAACTGTAAACGAAATCTCAAACCGATTAAACCGCTCGCTGGATATTGATACCCTGCTGCAGGCCGCCGCACGAGAACTAGGCTCCCTGCCGGAAGTGGAAGAAGTATCCGTATTCATCCAGCCAGCCAGTGAAAAAGATTAACTATGGAATGGTTAAGGTCAATTAAAGTTCAGCGGACGATCTTTGGGGTACTGTTCGGACTGCTCTTCCCCATTGCCGGAACGCTCATCCAAATCTGGAGCATGGGCGCGCCGCTCAATGCTTCATCCTTGCTGCTGGCCCAAGAGCAGAATATCGTGCTGTTGATCGTTGACACAGCGCCGATCATCCTGGGTTTTTTGTTCTACATGATCGGCCAGCGCGAAGCCACCTTGCAGGAATCCAACCGGCACATGCAGGCGGCGCTGCAAATCTCCAAAGACACGCAGGATACGCTGGAGCGGCGCGTAGTGGAGCGCACCCAGGAATTGGAAGAAGAGACTTTGCGTGTGCGTTCAGCCGCGGAAGTTGCACGCGATATTGCTTCGGCCCCAAGCCTGGACGAACTGCTGGCGCGCGCCAGCGCATTGATCATGGAGCGCTTCAAGTTCGACCATACCGGCATTTTCCTGCTGGATGATAAAAAGGAATATGCCGTTTTGCGCGCCTCACCCACCGAAGAGGGAAGACAATTACTTGCGAATAACCACCGCTTACGCGTCGGCGAACAGGGCATTGTAGGGAAAGTTGCGGCCACCGGCCAGGCACGCATCGCGCTGGACACGGGCGCGGATGCCATTTATTTCAACAACCCCTTCCTGCCCGGCACACGCTCGGAAATGGCCCTGCCGCTAAAAACCATCAATGAAGTGCTGGGCGTTCTCGATATTCAAAGCCGGCAGCCGCAGGCCTTTAGCCAGGAAGACATGGAAATCATGCAGATCACGGCCGATCAACTGGCAATCGGCATCGAAAGAATCCGCCTGCTTCAACAAGTGGAAACGCAGCTGCAGGAAATCGAACGGGCCTACCAGTATATTACGCGGCAATCATGGGTGAGTTTCGCCGGCAATAAAAGCCGAACCCTTGGTTACAAATTCAAGGGCGCACAACTCCAGCCCATCCACACGGTCCCCGAACCGGCCGTTGAAAATCCATCCGGCAAGGAATCGGAAGATAAAAAAGAAACAAAAATACCGGTGCGATTGCGCGGGCAGACGGTCGGTTTTATAGATGTGCGCTTCCAAGACGACAATACCCATGCAGAGATCATTACGATCATCGAGCAAATCGCCGAACGTCTCGCCGCGGCGCTGGACAATGCGCGGCTTGCCGAAGAAATTCGCGATGGCGCGCAGCGCGACGCCCTCATCAGCGAGCTGGGTGGGCGCTTCCGATCAAGCCTCGACCTGGAGTCCGTGCTGAAAACCGCGGCACAGGAATTTCAAAAAGCCTTCCAATTACAAGAAGCCGAAGTGCGGCTTGATATCCTGGATGAAAGCGAGCAAGCCGATGCCGCGCCAGAGAAGGAACGAAAAAATGGCAGGCGAAATCCATAAGGCCCAAGAATGTCAAACCTTTTAAAATCCCCTCCGCCTTCTCAAATCACAGACGAGAACGAACAGCTTTCGACAGCCCGAATGCTGAGAACACTGTTGATCATTGTGCTGGCTGCGACCATTGTTTCGTTGGTTGTAACGATCGCCGGTAATTTTGGATTAATCCTTGCCTCTGCCCTCGTGGCGCTCATTCTTTTCACGCTGGTCGGTCTCGTGCTGCTGAGACGAGGCATGCTTGAACCGGCCCGCTATATTCTGCCCATCTCGCTGTACATTGGCATCACCTTCATCGTTGCCATCGGTTACGGCCTGCACGATATCGATGTGATTGGCTTCGCCGGAGTGATCGCGATAGCCGGTCTCACCCTGGGCGAGGATGCCGTGCTCGTATTCGCCGGGTTGGTCATTCTCAGCCTTTTCGGGATAGGCCTCGCGGAAATGCAGGGATGGCTTGCCTCCTCCACCCGCTCCCTGACGAATATCATTTCGCCGGTAAATATGTCCATCGTTGTGCTGGCCATCGCCTTTATCCAAAGGATGATCATTCAGAGACTGAACGAAAACATCCAACGCGCCCGGCAGAACGAACAAAAACAAATCCAGGCCAACAAGGCCTTGGAGGAAGAACGGGCGATGCTCGAAACCAGGGTGAAAGAACGAACCCAGGCCCTGGAACGCCGCGCCATCCAATTGCGCGTGGCCTCGGAAGTAGGCAGCGCCGCGGCCGGGGCACAGGACCTGAACGACTTATTGACCGAAGGGGCACGCTTACTCAGCGCGCGCTTTGGTTTCTACCATGTGAGTATTTTTCTTAAAGATGAAAGCGGGAAATATGCCATCCTGCGGGCGGCCAACAGCGAAGGCGGACAGCGCATGCTGAAGCGCGGACATAAGCTGGAGGTCGGCGAAGTGGGGATTGTGGGTTATGTGGTGCAAAGCGGCCGGGCGCGTATTGCACTGGATGTCGGCCAGGATGCAATTTATTTCGATAATCCCGATTTACCCCAGACCCGCTCCGAGATGGCGCTGCCTCTCAAGGCGGCCAACCGCATCCTCGGCGCGCTGGATATCCAATCCATGGAACCGCAAGCATTCAAACCAGACGATATCGAAGTCTTACAAGTGGTTGCCGATCAACTGGCGATTGCCATCGAAAACTCACGCCTGCTGGCAGAAAGCCGGGCCGCAGTGGATGCGGTGCGCCGCGCTTCTGGCGAAATTTCCGCGAACGCCTGGAAAAGACAGCTTGAAAATAACAGCCTGGCTTTCAAGAGCGATGATCGAGGCGATACCACGGCAACCGAAGCTGAACCATGGAGTCCCGAAGAGCTGCAAGCCCTGCGTGAAGGATCACCCATTCGGGCGAAGAACGGAAAAACGCTCCACCTTCCAATCCTTCAACGCGGACAGGCCATCGGGATCATCAGACTGGTAAAACATGATCCGTCCCTGTGGTCGGAGCAGGAAGTACAGCTTGCACAAGCCCTGACCAACCAACTCGGCGACTCATTGGAAACCGCCCGACTCTATCACGAAGCCACCCATCGAGCAGAGCGGGAACGGGCCATCACAGAGGTCACCACCAGGATCGGCAGCGCCTATGAAGTTGACGATATTCTACGTTCCATGACGGAGGAACTTGGAAAGATGTTTGATGATTCCGATGTTGTGGTTCAACTGAGTAAAGAAGAAGACAACCATAAACTGAACGAGGACACTTAGCATGATTTGCATCCTGGAAAGATGAGATCAAGGTGAATCATGACCACTACAACTAATACTCCCCGGTCCGCAAGAAGCCTGTCGGCTATATTGATCATTGCATTCTTGATATTGAGTGTGGTGATCCTGCTGGTTTCAGGCGGTTTGCAGTTATTTTTCTATATTCAGACTCAACAACAAGCCGTTTCCAGCCAGCAGGAGCTCCTTGCTCAGGGCGCGGCTGCAACGGTCAGCAATTTCATCCAGCAAAAGTTTACTGCGTTGTCAATAACCACGATCCAGCTGGCTAGTCCAACCGTAACTTCATCGGAAGCACAGACCGAGATTCTGAAAGGTCTATTGGGGAGCCAGTCTGAGTTTCTCCAATTTGCCTTTTTCGACAATTACGGCCATGAAACGGCCTCGGTCACCCGCATCCAGTTCGGTTCATCTGTTGCCTCAGCACAACTTGCCAACCTTGTTACAAGCGATATATTGGCTCTAACCAAAAAGAAACAAAACTATATCAGCTCAGTTTATTTCGATCCGGCCACTACGGAGCCTACGGTGTTCATGGCAGTTCCGATGGTCAATGCCCTTGGGAATTATCAAGGAACCTTGGTAGCAGAATTGAACCTGATATCCATGTGGAACTCGGTAAACCAACTCAAAGTGGGGAATACTGGTTACGCCTATGTAGTAAACAGCCAAGGCACTTTGATTGCTTTCAAAGACACAGATCGTGCTTTGAAGGGGGAAAACGTGGGCGATATCAAATTGGTCCATGAATTCATCCTCAATCCTGCTTCCGTCCCCGCAAAGGGGATAAATATATACACTGGCATTAACGGTGCAAGAGTAGTTGGCGCTTATGCTTCGCTCGGAACACCCAATTGGGCCGTTGTGGTTGAGTTACCCTGGCAGGAGGCTTACCAACCCGTCTTCCAAGTGATCGCAGTGTCCACTGGCATTATTTTGTTGATGGCGGTTTTGGCAGGCTTGGCAGGCATTTGGATAGCACGCCGGCTCGCAGTGCCGTTGGTGGATTTGACAAAGACAGCTACCCGGATTGCAGGCGGCGAGATGCAGTTGCAGGCCACACCAGGCGGAGCACAAGAAATCGCCAGCCTAGCCATGGCTTTCAACAGTATGACTTCCCAGTTGCGTGAACTGATTAGTTCATTGGAACAACGCGTGGCGGAGCGAACTATTGATCTCGAACGCTCCAATCAAACAAACCAACAACGCGCGCAAGAACTACAAATCGTGGCAGAGGTAGCTCAAGCTATCGCATCCCTTCAGGACCCTGACAATCTTCTGTCTCAAATCACACAAATTATTTCGCAGCGATTTGGGTACTATCATACCGGAGTTTTCATGCTCGATGATCAAGGCGAATACGCAGTGCTGCGCGCCGCAAACAGCGAAGGCGGCCAGCGTATGCTGGCACGCGAACATAAATTGCGCNNTACTTCAACAATCCGGATCTTCCCGCCACTCATGCAGAAATGGCCCTCCCGCTCATGGTGGGCGATCAGTTGATCGGCGTGCTCGATATCCAAAGCACGGAAGCGTCCGCGTTCGGCGAAGAGCAAATCGAAGTATTAACCACTCTCGCCAACCAAGTGGCAGTCGCCATTGAAAATGCCCGCCTATTTAGCCAGACCAGTCACGCACTTACCGAAGCGCAGAAAATTTACGATGAATTCGTCGCCCAAGGTTGGGAACAATATTCAAAGGCACAAACCATCATTGGGTATCGCTCCCATAAAGGGAAGACTTCCTCGCTCGCAGCTCCGCTCGATATCAAGGCCTCTGCGGCCAATGCAGATTCCATCGAAGGAGAATTGGCATTCCCCATTCGAATTCGCAATCAAACCATCGGCGTGCTCAACATCCGCCCCACCGATCGTGCGCGCCGCTGGTCGGAGAACGAATTGGCCGTTGCACGGGCGGCCGTTGAACGCGCCGCGCTGGCGCTTGAAAACGCCCGCCTGCTGGATGATGCACAGCGCCGCTCGGCGCGCGAGCGCACCATCGGCGAAATATCAACGAAGATCAGCGCGGCCAGCGATATCGATTCGATCATGAGGCTGGCCGTCGAAGAGCTGGGAAAAAAGTTGGGAAGCTCAACCGAAGTGACATTGGAGCTTGGCAGCGACAGTCAGGAATCAAACCATGACTAATGTTAAACAAACCACCGAACCATCCTTGATGTCGGAGATCCTAAACTCCGCCGCGTTTTCGAACCGCTGGCGCGAGAACTTCCTCAATATTGTGCTGCGCGCGGCAGTGGTTTTTGGCGGCGTGATGTTCACGTATTCGCTCTTCAACGGCGATTTCCGTATTCTTGCGATCTATGGTTTCATTTTCCTGCTTCTATTGGTGGTTACCTTTGCACCGGTTTCCTATTCCATTCGCGCGGGTGTCTTTTCAGGATTAATCTACCTGGTCGCTGCAATCATCCTTCTCGGTTATGGCATATCCGCCGACGCCTCCATGTTTTTGCTTGCGTTTATTGTCATCACCGCCTTACTATTTGATCACCGGCTTGGCTATGCCGCTTTGGCCTTAAGTATTCTCACAATGACGATCATCGGATGGCTTGCACTCAGCGGTCTTTTTAAATTTCTTGCAATGCCCGGCACTACCGGTGCAGTCTCCGATTGGATCACTTACGGCCTGGATATGAGCGTTCCCGGAGCGGTGCTCGTTTTGGCCATCTATTTCCTAAAGCGGGAATTCAATACCGTTTTGCGCCAGGTGAGAGAAATATTTCAAGCCCTGCAGGCCGGGCATGCCCAATTGGAAGAGCGAGTCACTGAACGTACCGCGGATTTATTGAGGGCTAATCAAAAAACCGAAGAGCAAGCTTCACGATTAAGAACGGTGGCTGAAGTATCGCGATTAGCGGCTTCCATTCCGGAACAGAACCGGCTGATGAATTTATTAACAAACCTGATCAGCGGGCAGCTCGGTTATTACCACATTGGGATTTTCCTGCTGGACGAACATCAGGAATACGCCATTTTGAGCGCCGCGAACAGCGAGGGAGGAGAGAAAATGCTGGCCAGGGGACACCGCCTGCGAGTTGGTCAGCAAGGCATCGTCGGCTATGTGACGGAAAGCGGAAAGCCGCGCATTACCCTGGATGTGGGCGTGGATGCCAACTTCTTCACCAACCCCGACCTGCCTGAAACGCGCTCCGAAATGTGCCTGCCGCTCAAGGTCAAAGACATGGTCATCGGCGCACTGGATATTCAATCCGCTGAAGCAAATGCGTTCAGCGAAGATGATTATTCCGTTCTATCCATCCTGGCCGACCAGGTGGCGATTGCCATCCAGAACGCAAAGGCCAACGAAGAGACGAGGCGCGCTTTGCAGGAAGCAGAGATCGCATCCAGCCAATTAATGGGCCGCACCTGGAAGGAATATTTGGATAAGCGAAATGTGATGGGATATCAATTCCGAGGTCTGCGAGCCGAACCGATCCTAAGCAAAACCAACGACGTGGAGATGGACGGAATGATCCATGTGCCGATCCGATTGCGCGGACAGGTGATCGGCAGCCTTAAATTAAACCGAAGCGATAAACATCCTTCGTGGAGCGAGGATGAACGGGCGCTGGTCCAAGCCACAGCCGAACGCGTGGCGCTGGCCATGGAAAACGCACGCCTGCTGGAAGATGCCCAACACCGCGCGGTAAAGGAGCAGAAGATCAGCGATATCACATCGAAGATCGGTCAATCCATCAACCTGCGCAACGTGCTCCTAACAGCGGTGGAGGAGCTGGGCCATGCCATCCCGGGTTCGGATGTAATCATCCAATTCCAAAGCGAAAGCCAGACCGCGCAGCAGGAAAAGTAATCGCCATGAAAAACTTCTTATCAAAGCCATCCGCCTTCATCAATTCCCTCAACCTGCGCACCCGCTTGATCCTGGGAAATCTGATCGTCACTTTTCTGGCCGTCGCAGGACTGGGTTTTTATGTGTACTATCGAGCCCAGCAGAACAACGCCTTCCTCATCGAGCAACTGAATAAAAGCGTTTTGCAGGCGGCCAACGACAGTTTGACATCCACAGACCAGCAGGAAGCCAGCCAGCTTAACAATTTCTTTGCAACCACGCAGGCGAACATTACATCCATTGGAGCGACAGCAGACAACCTGCTGCTCCAGGAAGCGATCCTTAACCAGGGTACGTATTGGGATGCAGCCCACGCACTTTCACGATTGCCCAACGGCAGTTGGGATAATGTCAATCCAGACGTGGCCTCCGTTTTCATCCCTGCCCGCAACGATCTTACGCCCAGCCTCGTATCCGAGCTGAACACCCTAAGGCAGCTGGATTTTACCGTTCCAACGATCCTCAAGGCCAATCCGGATGTGGTTGCCATTTCTTTTGGAAACACGGAGGGGGCAACCCTTTACTACCCCAACATTTCCCTGGCTACCCTTGTGCCACCCACATTCAATATCACCCAGCGCCCGTGGTTCCTAAAGGCCTCACCCCTCCAGGACCCGCAGCGGCAGGCTGTATGGTCCGATCCATCTGTGGACGCCGCATACCACGGACTCGTTGTAACCGTCAGCATACCCGTCTACGACGCAACGGGCAATTTTCGGGGTGCGATGGCCATGGACATTCAATTGAATCGGATCACGGCCATCGTTTCGAACCTGACAGTCGGTCAAACCGGCTTTGCTTTCCTGATTGATAAGAACTACAAATTGATCGCAATGCCCCAGGCGGGGTATAAGGAACTTGGAATACCCGGCACTGTCACACTCGGAACTACACTGGACCCTACCGAGATCCGATCGCAGGTCACACCGGAATTTTGGAAGATCCTGGACAAAATGAGCCACGGTCAGAGCGGCCTGGAAACCATACCCATCAACGGAACCGACCAATTCTTCGTTTACAGCCCGCTATCCAGCATCGGATACAGCCTGGCTATTATGGTGCCCAAGGACCAGCTCATCGCAAGCGCGACAGCCGCCCAAGCCCAGATCATCCAATCCGGCACAAACACGCTGATCTTCAGCGTACTGCTCATCCTTGGGATTCTCGTGATCGCCATGCTGGCGGCCGTGGCCATCAGCGGTGCCCTGACCTCCCCCCTGGTTTCATTGACCCGGACTGCCGAAGAGATCACGCGAGGCAACCTGGAGGCAAGAGCCGAAATCAGCACAATGAATGAAATCGGCACCCTCGCCACCGCGCTCAACACCATGACGGCCACCCTGAGGGAGAACATTCAATCCTTGGAAGAGCGCGTGAAGGATAGAACCTCCGAACTGGAAGAAGCCTCCCAAAAAGCGGACCGGCGCGCGGCTCAATTCGAAGCGATCGTCCTGATCGTAAAAGCCATCAACTCCATTCACGAGATGAGCGCGCTCCTGCCGCAGATCACAGCCGTGATCAGCGAACACATGGGCTACTACCATGTGGGTATCTTCCTGAACGATGAAGGCAGTCAGAGCGCGGTGCTAAGCGCCTCGAACAGCACAGGCGGGGAACGGATGCTGAAACGCGGCCATCGCTTGAAGATCGGCGAACAGGGAATTGTGGGATATGTGGCCGCCATGGGCAAGGTGCGCGTGGCGCTCAACGTGGGCGACGACGCGGTTTACTTCAACAACCCGGACCTGCCCGAAACCCTCTCCGAAATGGCGCTGCCCCTGCGAGTGGAAAATCAAATCGTGGGCGTCCTGGATGTGCAAAGCACACAACCCAATGCGTTTTCCCAGGACGATATCGGCGTCCTTTCGCTGCTGGCAGACGAGGTAAGCCTGGCCATCGAGAACACACGCTTATTCGAAACCACGACCAAATCCCTTTCCGAGGCCGAAGCCCTATACCGCCAGTATTTGCACGAGGCCTGGAAACAATTGCCCCGCGAGCAGCAACTGGCGGGCTTCCGCTACAGCGCACGCGGCGCTTCGATTTTGGAGGCGCCCGTTGAACTGGATGACGGCACAGAAAACGACCGGGATAACCGCCTCATCGTTCCAATCCAACTACGCGGCGAGACGATCGGCAGGTTGAGCGTCAAAGTTCCCAAGGACAGCCGATTGAGCCAGGACCAGATGGATTTGATCCAGGCTGTGGCGGATCACCTGGCGCTCTCCACAGAAAACGCGCGCCTGTTCGATGAAACCAACCGACGCGCCGAACGCGAACGGATAGTCACGGAAATCACATCGAAAATCCGCAGTACCAATAACCCCGAGGAAATGATCAGCGTGGCCCTGAAGGAGCTAAAGAGCGCCCTGGGCGCCACGCGCGTGCAGCTCATACCTCAGGCCAGCGCCGCCGCGCTCAAAGAGGACAAGGCGCAGAAGCCATCCGAGCCTCATCCCAAAGCGGACCCCGTGCATAACGGAAACGGAGCGAAGTCATGAGTCACGTAATCGCCATCTCAAATGAAAAAGGCGGCGTAGCCAAGACCACCACCACGCTTTCGCTGGGCGCGGCCATCGCAGAATCGGGACAGAAAGTCCTGGTCGTTGACCTCGATCCGCAGGCAAATTTAACCCTGGCGCTCGGAACGGAGCCTGGTTCGGCGGTTGTGACCTCGAGCCATATCCTGATCGACTCGGCGCCGTTGATGAGTGCACGCTACGCCACGGAAATCGAAAACCTGGACTTGATCCCCTCACAAGCCAGCATCGAAAACGCAGAACAGTATTTGCCGGTGCGCAGCAATTACACCCTCGGACTTAAACGCGCACTGGATAATGCCTCCCCCCTGCCTTATGATTACGTGATCTTCGACTGTCCGCCCTTCCTGGGCGCCATCACCATCAACGCATTGAGCGCCGCCGAACTGCTGATCATTCCCACGCAAGCGGAATATTTTTCGGCCTACGCCCTTCGGAATATGATGAGCCTGATCCGGCGCGTCCGGCAGGAAAGCAACCCGGACCTCGGATATCGAATCCTCATCACCCTGCTCGACCGGCGCAACCGCACCCACCGCAACATCCAGGAACAACTTCAAAACACCTTTGGCGAAGGGCTGTTCAAAACGGTGATCGAATTGGATACCAAACTGCGGGAAAGCCCGATCGCCGGAATGCCCATTACGCGTTACAGACCCGCTGCCCGCGGTTCCCAGCAATATCGTGAATTGGCGCAGGAGCTTATGGAATATGTCAAAGAAAAAGATCAACAAACCGCTTAAGCCTCTATTCAACGATTTTGCCCCGGAGGATGCACGGCCTGCAAAAGAACCGCGCGATCAGTCCGCGCAGAAACCGGCGGCTGAGGAGACCCAGGCTGCCAGGCGTGTCCGTGGCACTTCCCAACTCGAATCTAGTACAGCGCCGCGCATGCAGGAAGAAAATGCGCTTGCCATCACATCGGCAGTTTCCAGCTACGCGGGCGCCATGTCACTCGCCTTCCGCACCGACGAAAAAAACTGGGCGACCCTGCGCGTGGTGGATGAAGCTGAGCCGCGCAACTGGGCGGTGGAAGAACAGATGCTGGTCAAGCAGGTAGCCGACCAGTTATCGCTGGCGCTCGAAAACGCCCGGCTCTTCCAGGAAACCCGGCAGCGTGAGGAGGAAGCAAACCTCCTGAACCAAATCGTAACCGCCACCACGCGCTCGCTGGACCTGACACAAGGCCTGCAGTACGTGGCGGGCGAAATCGCCAAAAGATTCTCGGCCCTGCATGCAGGCATTGCCCTGGTCAACGAAGATAAAACCGCGCTCGTATTAAGAGCCGATGCGCCGCTGGGCATCCATGGCGAAAACAACATCGGCTTATCCATTCCGATTGAGGGCAACCCCACCTCGGAACCGGTTGTAAAAACCAGACAGCCCTTATTTATCAACGATACATTCCACAACCCGCTGACAGCCGCCATCCTGGATGTCCTTAAATTACGCGGCACACAAAGCCTGTTCATCTGGCCGATCTTCGCCGGCACGGAGGTGATCGGTTCGCTGGGCCTTGATTTTGCCGAGCCGGATCGCAGGCTTTTGGAAAGCGAAGCCAATTTAATCTCCACCATCCTTCTGCAGCTCAATACCTTCATTCAAAACGCGAGACTCTTCCAGGAAACCCAGCGCCGCGCCGAGGAACTGACTGCCATCAATCAAATTATCTCATCGGCAAGTCAGGTTCTCGATATCCGGATGATGCTCGAAAACGTTCTCGAGCAAACGCTTGTGATCATCGGCTTCACCAGCGGGTTGGTGTCCCTGTATAACGACAAAGAACAACGGCTCGAACTGATTGCTCACCACAATTTGCCGGGGCCAATATTAGAGAACCTGCAAATCAACGGCTTTCAGAAAAGCGTATGCGAGTACGTTTACCTTACAAAGGAAAGCCTCTACATCTCGGACTTGCGGCAGGGTGCGCCGATTCCTGTGGAAGGGTTAATTGCCACCAATATTCTGGCCTATTTTGGAATTCCACTTAAGGTCAAAGATCAAACCATCGGCACGCTCTGCACGTTTGGCAATGCGCCAAAACTCATGGATGCTCGTCTGGTGGATTTGACGCGTTCTATTGGAATACAAATAGGCTTCGCGCTGGAGAACGCCCGCCTGTTCGAAGAAACACGCGGCAGCCAGCAGGCGCTAACCCGTTCCGAGGGTGAATTACGCGCTTTGTTCGCGGCCATGAACGATGTCATCATCGTTTACGATAAAGAGGGGCGCTACATACGCATCGCCCCCACCAATCCCTCGCGGCTGTTCCTGCCACCCGAAGACATGCTCGGGAAAAAGGTGGAGGACGTCCTGCCTGAACAGACCGCGCACATCATCCTAACGGGCATCCATGAAGCATTAACCACCGGTCAGACCGTCAAACTGGAATATCCGCTCGATATCGAACAGAAGGAGTATTGGTTCGAGGGCAATATCTCCAGGCTCAATGAGGAGCAGGTCTTTTTGGTGACGCGCGATATCACCGACCGCAAATATAACGAACTGCTGCAAGCGGCCATTACACAAATCACCGAAGCGGCGCTCTCTGCGCCCGATATCACCGGCCTGCTGCAAATCATCCACGAGAATATCAAGACCCTCATGCCGGCGAACAATTTCAGCATTTCGCTTTACGATGAGACCACCGACCTAATGACCTTCCCCTATTATGTGGATGAAAATCACGTGGTCTATCATTCCCAGAAACCGGGCCAGGGCCTGACCAGTTATGTTTTGCGAACGGGCGAAGCCTTGCTGGTCACACCCGAAGTATTCGATGATCTCGAAAAATCGGGAGAAGTACGAGCCGAAGACCTGCACGGCCGAGGGTACTCCAGAGGTGACTGGCTGGGCGTCCCGTTAAGAAGTGGAACCCGGCGCATCGGGGTTATGGCCGTCGAAACCTACAACCCGAGAATCCGTCTGACCGGGAAAGACCGGGATACGCTAAACCTGCTGGCTGCGCAAGTCGCGGTCGCGATCGAAAGGAAACGCGGCGAAGACGCACTGAAACGCAGAAACGTATACCTGGCCGCGGCTTCGGAAATCGGTCGGCTGGTTACCTCGACCCTGGACCTGAACACCATTTTCAGCCGGACCGTCAACCTGGTGCTCGAACGCTTTGGTTTTTACCATGCCGCCATCTTCGTCGTCGAGGAGACCGGCTTCAACGCCATCCTGCGCGAAGCCACCGGCGATGCGGGCCGGGAAATGAAACTCCGCCACCACAGCCTGCCGGTCAACGAACGCTCCATCGTGGGCAAAGCCACGCAGACCGGCAAGGTGGTGGTGACCAACGATACCGCTACAGACAAGATCCACAGGCCCAATCCCCTGCTCCCCGATACGCGCTCGGAGGCCGCCGTTCCGCTGCATGTGGGCGTGCGCATCATCGGCGCGCTGGATATCCAATCCCCGAATGTGGACGCCTTCACGCCGGACGACCTGTCCGTTCTCCAAATCCTCGCCGACCAGGTGGCCATCGCCATTGACAACGCCCGTTCCTATGAATTATCCCAGGAAGCCGTCAAGGAAATGCGGGAACTTGACCGGATGAAGAGCATGTTCCTGGCGAACATGAGCCACGAACTGCGCACGCCGCTAAACTCCATCATCGGTTTCTCGCGCGTCATCCTGAAAGGAATTGACGGCCCTACCAGCGAATTGCAGGAACAAGACCTGACCGCCATCTACAATTCCGGCCAGCACCTGCTCGGACTGATCAACGACATCCTCGACGTATCCAAGATCGAAGCCGGCAAGATGGAACTGGCCTTCGATGAAGTGAATATGGCGGAGGTCATCAACGGGGTCATGTCCACCGTGGTCGGTCTCGTGAGGGACAAGCAAATCCAGCTGCTCAAGAACATTCCGGAGGACCTGCCGACCGCACGGGCGGATGCGATCCGCGTACGACAGATATTACTGAACCTGCTTTCGAACGCGGCCAAGTTCACGATGGAGGGCAGCATCACCGTGGAGGCCAGCGTAGAGTCCGGACCCGCCGGGCATCCCGAAATCTTGATCAGCGTGATCGATACCGGCCAGGGCATCAACCCGAAGGATCAGGCAAAACTTTTCCAGGCATTCTCGCAAGTGGATGATTCCCTGACACGCAAGACCGGCGGCAGNNTTCTATTTCACCCTGCCGGTCTTTCGCCTAAAATCGGAAGCCGCCGCGGCCAATGAAGGCAAGGTGATCCTGGCCGTGGATGACGATCTGCAGGTGATCTCGCTTTACGAACGTTATCTCCAGCCGCAAGGCTATCAGATCATCCCGGTCACGGATGCCAGCCAGGCCGTCAAAAAAGCAAAGCAGTTCAAGCCGTACGCCATCACGCTCGATATCATGATGCCCGGATACGACGGCTGGTCGGTGTTGAGCGACCTCAAGGCCGACAGCGAGACGCGCGATATCCCGGTGGTGATCTGCTCCATTATGGAAGAGCAGGAGCGCGGCTACAGCCTGGGAGCGGCGGATTACCTGCTCAAACCCATCATCCAGGACGACCTGCTCAGCGCGCTGGACAATTTGAACGGCGACGGGAGCATACGCGCAGTGCTGGTGGTGGACGACGATCCCAGCGACCTGCGCCTCATCGAAAAGATTCTCAAGGAGCACGGGCGCTACAAAGCCATCCTGGCCGACAGCGGTCCCAAGGGCTGGGATATCATCGTTTCCGATCCCCCGCACGCCGTGATCCTTGACCTGTTCATGCCGGACATGGACGGTTTCACCATCCTCGAAAAAATGCGCGAGGATCCCAAACTGCGGAGCATCCCGGTGGTGGTGGTCAGCGGCGTGGACCTCACCGCCGAACAGCATGAACAACTGAAGCAGTTCGGCCAGCGGCTATTGACGAAAGGCACGTTGAACGAAAGCGAACTGCTCAACACCATCGAACAGGCGCTCAAACGCGTCCGAAGAACAGCCGGAGGTGCCTAAAAATGACCTTTGTGATCAAGTGTTTGGACTGCGGGCACACTGCACCCTACTTCCCGACTTCCACCCATTGCCCGCGCTGTAACAGCCAGTGGCGGGAGGCTGAATACGATTACGAAACCCTGGCCAAGACCCTGCCCCTGCAATTACCCGGGCGTTCCTTTGACCTGTGGAGATATCGCGAGCTTTTGCCCATCCGCAACCCCAATGCCAGCCTGTCACTGGGCGAAGGCGGATCGCCGCTAATCCAGGCGGTCAACCTGGGGATGATGCTCGGAACGCCGAAACTTTTCATCAAGGATGAGCGCCAGGGACCCACCGGTTCCTTCAAGGACCGGCAGGCAGCGGTTACGATTGCGGCATTGAAGGAAGCCGGCATCACGGAAATGGTGGCAGCCTCCACCGGCAACGTAGCCATTTCCTATTCCGCCTATGCCTCCCGCGCCGGGATCAAGCTATGGGCTTTTGTCACCAGCCTGGTGCCCGCTGTGAAAATGCGCGAGATCGCGCTGTACGGCAGCCAGGTGGTCAAGGTGACAGGCTCCTACGACCAGGCGAAACAAATCGCCTCGGAATTTGCGCGGCAAAGGAATCTTTACCTGGACCTGGGGGCGCGCACGATCACATCCATCGAGGCGATGAAGACCATCGCCTTCGAGATCTCCGAACAACTGACCGCCATTCAAGGCCCACTGGCTTCCAACGGCAAAGACCAGGCCATGTGGCGCACACCGGATTGGTATGTGCAGGCCGTCAGCGGCGGGATGGGGCCGCTGGGCGTTTATAAGGGCTACCGCGAGCTTAAGCAAATGGGCCTGGTCAATCGCATCCCGGCCATCGCGGCGATACAGGTAGAGGGCTGCGCGCCGATGGTCACCAGTTTCAAACAGGGACTCGAAACGGCAACGCCGGTCACCTCGCCCAAGACGCGCATCGAGACCCTGGCGACCGGCGACCCCGGGCGTTCGTATACCCTGCTGCGCGAACGCGTCCTGGCTACCAAGGGCACCTTCGAGAGCGTGACCGATGAAGAAGCCTTCCGCGCCATGCATGCCCTGGCAAAGATGGAAGGCATCTCGGCGGAACCGGCCGCCGCCGCGGCCTTTGCCGGGTTGTTCAAATTGATCCGGGCGGGCGTCATCAAACCGACTGACACGATCGTGGTGAATTGCACCGGGCACACCATGCCCGCCGAAGAATTCATCCTGGGCAGCAACTGGGCGCGGGCTGTGGAATTCCCAACCCAAAAAGAGGAAACGCCGGAGGACGGTTTACTGGCGGCGCTTAACCAGGTGGCGCCAAACCGCTTCCCGCGCGTGGCGATCGTGGACGATACGCCCGAGGCGCGGCGCTTGATCCGGCGCATCCTGCAATCGCAGGGCGATTTCACGATCCTGGAGGCCACCAACGGAAAGGAAGGCATCAGCCTTATTCGACGCGAACTGCCCGACCTGATCATCCTGGATTTGATGATGCCGGAAATGGACGGGTTCGCGGTGATGGATGCCTTGAAAGCCGACCCGAAGACCTCCGAGATCCCGGTCATCGTGGCCACCGCCAAGGAGCTGACGCCCGAAGAAAAGAAACGGCTCGGCACGCAAATCCAGACCCTGATGCAAAAAGGCGATTTTCTCAACGACGAATTTCTCGAAGAAGTTAAAGCGCTCATCAAATGACCTTTCATGATGTCATTGCGAAGCCCCGAAGGGGCTGTGGCAATCTCCTATTATTGCAGGCTCTCTAGGGGTTGCCGTGATTCTGTACACGGATTGGACGGATTTCACGGAAGTGCACGGAAAAATCTTTTAAAAATCCGTGTGATCCGTGTAATCCGTGTACAGGTTTTTGCTTGTGCTCAAATTCGCATGAAACATGACTCGTCTTCATCATGTTTCATGCCTTAAGCTTACAAATGAATCGAGTCAATCCAATAGAGAATGAAAAAAGGACGCACGCAAGGCATCCTGGCCGCGCTTAGTTCCGCGGCCTTCCTTGGAATTACCCCGGTCTTTGGCAAGCTGGCCATCAATTACGGATTCTCGCCGCTGGCCGTGGCCGGTCTGCGCACCAGCCTGGCGGCGGCCCTCATCTTCGTCGTCATGCTTTTGTTTTACCGTCCCTATCTTTATATCTATCCGGTTGGATTGATCGGGTGTTTGCTGGCCGGAGCCATCAACGGACTCGGATCCATCCTCTACTACATGGCGCTCCAACGCTTGGACGCCAGCATCGGCCAGAGCCTGTACCTGATCTATCCGTTCTTCGTGGCAGTCTGGCTGATCCTCGATCACCAGCCGCCCAGCCGGTTGACCATTTTCCGGATGGGGCTGGCCGGACTTTCCATCCTGCTGTTAACCACACTGCCCGGACATCCCGCCGACCCGATTGGCGTGGCGATGATGCTGGGTGCCGCGGCGCTGTACGCCCTGCACCTGCCCATCAACCAACGCGTGTTATACGAGGTGCCCGCGCCGACCGTCACACTTTACACGCTGCTGGCGATGACGCTGGTGGTGATGCCGGCCTATTTGCTCTTCGACCGCCAATGGATCGCGCCGAGCGGATTGTGGTGGCCGGTGATCGGCCTGACGATTGCAACGCTCATTTCACGCCTGGCCTTATTTTTCGGCGTCAAACATATCGGGGGCATGCAGACCGCCCTGCTCGGCTTGGGCGAGCTGCTGGTGACGATCACCTTCAGTTATATCTTTCTGAAGGAGAGCCTGGCATGGACCCAGTGGCTCGGCGCGGCGGGGCTGGGGATTAGCCTGATCTTGGTTCGATTGGAGAAGCCCCAGCCGATACAATACCACGGCCAAGGCGGCTGGCTATCCTGGATCCGCCCGCCCGATATTTCGCGGAATGCGCCGACGGATATTCCCTGGGGGCCAAATCAGTGATGGGATGGGGATGGGGAATCGTTATTCGATACTCGATATTAGATATTAGATATTAGAAATTGGAGATCACAGAGTCGATGGGATTTTTTAACCACGAAGATATGAAAGTTGGGGCGCACCATGGTGTGCCTTAATCGTTTCATCGCGTGTGCTGCCATCCTAATGTTCCCCTCTCCGATTGTGGGAGAGGGGTTTGGGGTGAGGGTCGCACAGCACGCCAAAGGCGACCGGGGCGACCACCGTTTATCACAAGTGTTGCATAACACACCCTACCAAGTGCCGTCTCATCCATAAGGTTCCCCTCTCCGCTTGTCGGAGAGGG